>CADBSQ010000083.1 GCA_902797415.1 uncultured Erysipelotrichaceae bacterium
AATATTTCGTTTACGTATGATGGTAATAAATCGCCAACAATTAAAAACTTTAGTGCTATTGCTCATCCTGGAGAAAAAATTGCCATAGTAGGTCCAACAGGCGCGGGTAAAACCACAATGGTGAATCTGTTAATGAAGTTTTATCTAATTAATAAAGGTGATATCCTAATTGATGATATATCAATTAAAAAAATATCTAGAGATAACATACATGAATTATTTACAATGGTCCTTCAGGATACATGGTTATTTGAGGGAACAATTGAAGAAAACATTAAGTTTAATCGTCATGACACTAAATTATCTAGAATAAAAGAGGTATGTGAAACCATTGGATTGGATCATTACATTAAAACCTTACCAAATGGATATAACTCTATAATTAAAAGCAGTGATAATGTATCGGCTGGTGAACGCCAACTGTTGACAATTGCTAGAGGTATGATCGAGGATGCACCATTCCTAATTCTAGATGAAGCAACGAGTAATGTTGATACAAGAACAGAGCATCTTGTTCAAAATGCTATGGATAAGCTTATGGAAGGAAGAACATCATTTATAATTGCTCACAGGTTATCAACAATTAAGAATGCTGACTTAATATTAGTTATGCGAGATGGAAACATTGTGGAAAAAGGTAATCACGAAAGTCTAATGAAAAAGCAAGGCTTCTACTATGAACTCTATAATTCTCAATTTGAAAAATAAAAGACAATCAGTGTCTTTTTTAATTTGAAAAATAATATAAATAATGTTATTATTTATAAGTAAAGTAAAGAAGTGGTTGATGTGATAAAACGAAAAGGAACTAAAAAGTTTTATATTATATATTCATTTCTCCTATTAACCATATTTTTAACATTATTTATAAACATCTTAACGAAATATGTTCGGGAGCTAAATGAAAAACCTACATATATGGATGTAATTGCCGTAATAAAAAGTGCCACCAATACATATTGTACAAAAAATAAAGAACTTACTAACAAATTATTTTATACGAATCATTTTATAGATATAAAATATAAAACATTAAAGGACGAAGGTATAATAACGGGAGACTTATATAACCCTCAAACCGAGAAAAAAATTGGTGATCAGGAAACTATTCGTGTTAATTTAACTAAAAATAATTTAATTAATATAAAATATCCTGTTAAAAAACAAAAAGAAGGATATAAAATGTTTGCTGACGACTTACTAATAGAATATGATAAAAATTCAAACGATAAAACTTGGTGTAATGATTTACATAATGTATATAAAGGTTTATTTGGTTCAACTTATGAGGGAGTATCCACTTCCAAAATGGGATTAGTTTATTATTCAGAAGACACAACAAAATCTGGTTTATACTATACAGGAAATTATTTTGATTCTAAGACTAACCTAAAAGTTAAAAAATGTGATGTAAATCCATCTTACTCTAAAACTTATAAATTGGAATTTGCTTACAATAATCCAGATAATAACAAAGAGGAAACTATAACAAGAAATGTAAAAGTTAGAAAAAGTTCTTACGATATAATAAAAATTGATGCAAAATTTGATGAGAAAAAAATACTATATAAGCAGGATAAAATACCTATAACCATAACTGAAACAACTCGTACATATTTAAAAAATGAAAAAAAATATTACATAGTAAAAGCTAATGATATATATAATATTGTTGATGAAAACAATACAAAAACAGATTATATAATTAAAAACTTTTCTACTGATAGAATTTACTCAAATCTAGAATGTATTATAGCTAAAAGCACTGAAAATTCAGATAAAACCAGACCAGATTCTGTTAAGATAAAATATAGTGTAGTAGAAAAGCAATAAATACTTATTGCAATATTGCTAAAAGTTTGTTAAACTAAACATAATAAAGGAGCTGGATATAGAATGACAAAAAATAACAAAGATGCACAAAGAGGAAACACTATACTTTTAACGATAATTGGTGTTGCTACACTTCTAGTTGCGTTAGTTGGTGCGACGTTTGCTTACTTTTCTGCTACGGTTTCAAATAATTCTAGAGAGTCTGTTAATGTAACGACACAAGAACCAGTAGCATTAGTGTATACAGGAGCAAATTTAGAGTTATTAAACGCATTGCCAGGTCAAACTGCAAGTAACAATTTCTCGGTGTCTAACCCTGGTACGAGCCCTTCAGCACAAACATATGACCTAACTTTCTTTATTGATTCAAATAATTTTGAAACATCTCAAGGAGACTATCTAACAATAGGCATTCAAG
>CADBSQ010000084.1 GCA_902797415.1 uncultured Erysipelotrichaceae bacterium
ATTTATTGTTATTGCATTAATTAAAATATGTTGATTAGAAATAGAGTTAGCAAAACCCTTTAATTCTGCAAGAGATCGTGATGCTTCATTTAAAGCTTCTAAAATTTTAGGTGTTTTTAAATCATAATTATTAAATGGTAATAACTTCATATTATCATCTCCATACGCATAATTTTACACCATTTTTTTAACATGTTCAACTAATATGTTAAATATTTTGTATTTTTTTAACATATTTAGAAAATGTGTTAAAATTTAATAACAATCCCAATTATATAAAATTTTACTAAAATCTTTATTTAATAAATCTTCTTCATTTATAAAGAAGTTTGCAACTCCAGAATCTCCCCATAGAATATCACCTTCTGAATCAATTTGAAATAACAAAGTATCATATCTTTCATAATCTTTATTTGTTTCTCTAGGATCGTACTGCGTAAATGATGGATAACCAAATAATAGATGACCAAAACCAGGGAAAAACTCATACCAATCCTCGTTTAAATCATTTAGATAATCATAAACTTTATCCTTAGGAATATCTTCATTAAATGTTTCTTTTAATACTTTTGAAACTTCCTCTGTAAAGTCTAGATTCATAGCATTTATACCACTTTCATCTTTTTTAAAAGTTATTTTATATGAATCCGTAAATGGTGCCATGTATTTATCATCAATTTCACTTAAAGGTTTAACTCCCTTTTCTTTAATATCATTTTCATTAATATCTTTATTTATGTTTTCATGATAAACCACTCTAAAGTTTTTTTGACTATCAAGTTTATCGAAATCCATACCATATAAATCATCGCAAGAGATAAAAAATTGTAATAGTCCTTTCTCTGGTAGTCTTTCATCATTAAATGATTCTTCCTCAAAGTTTATTTGAGCAAGAAGAAAAAGATTTTCTCCCTTGTCATTTTTAGGATAGTCTTCTTTAAAATCCCAGTATGGCACACCACCAAACTTACTTTCAAAAATACTTAAGTTTTCCTTTTTCTCAGTGTTTATCTTGTAACACTCAATTTTTTTCTCCTCTTTTACTTTTTTTGCTAACTGTTCAATTGTCATAATAAATCCTTCTTTCTATTATTATTCACTTCTAAGTGCTTCCACAGGATCTTTTTTAGATGCACTTCTTGCAGGGATTAAACCACCTATTAAAGTTAAAACTATGGAAAGTATAACTAGCACAGCAGCACTACTTATATTTAAAGCTGCAGAAAGTGGTATATTACCAGTAAAGTGATGTAAAATCTTGTTTATTATTGGAATAGCTGCATAAGATACTCCTATACCAATAAGCCCTGATAACAGTCCTATTATAAAGGTTTCAGCATTAAATATAGATGATATGTTACCTTTAGATGCACCTATTGCTCTAAGTATTCCTATTTCTTTAGTTCTTTCATAAACAGAAATGTATGTTATAACACCAATCATTATACTTGATACAACAAGTGATATTGAGACAAAGGCAATTAAAACATAACTAACTGCATTAACAATAGTCTTAACAGATGACATAAGTATACCTGTTGTATCAGAATAATTAATCTTT
The DNA here is from genome assembly GCA_902797415.1 of uncultured Erysipelotrichaceae bacterium. GTDB lineage: Bacteria > Bacillota_I > Bacilli_A > RF39 > UBA660 > RUG11867. The sequence continues at coordinate 1,562 of CADBSQ010000084.1, forward strand.
TTATCCTCATTAACCTTTTTATTATAATTATCTAAAAACTTTAAGAAATGCTCTTTAGAATCAAAATCTTTAAAGTAATAGGATATATAAGTTGGTTCCTCTTTATCTTGATAACCTAATGATATAAGGTTAGTATTTTGATTTGTTTCCACTGGATTAATCATACTACTAACTACTCTTGTAAGTTCATCTTCACTAAAGTTTAATGAAAAAGCAGAGGCAATTTTTTCTTCATCTACGTTAAAAGCTGATGCAAAGGAGCTTGCTAAATTACCTGTTAACTCCCCTACTTTAGTTAGCACTTCTTTTTTTACTTTAGCTTCTGTCATAGCAATTGCCATCTTCTCAGATGCACTTTGTACTAAGGCGCTTTCCATATAACCTTTTATTACTGTTTTTTTCATTTCCTCATCAGTTTTTATTTTAGTGCTTGCATCTGGTTTATAATTCGGATCAAGTGCCCCAGCATAAGCGTTATAAGCACTAGTATATGCATTAAGTAACCCTTTTAATAATCCCGTATAAGTTGTTTTATAAACGTCTTTTGGAATAACATACTCGCTTTCCATATTACTCATCTTGTTACTAGGATCATTACTATTTAAATAATCGTTTATCTTTTTATCGATATCATTTGAACTAAATTCACCACTTAGTACGCTACTTGCAAAAGAGTTTAAATTATTATTAAATAAATCTTTCGCTGGATTAATATCTGCGGTGATAGAATTTGCTATTTCATTCATATAGTTTTTAGTTTGACTTTCAATCTGTTTCTGATCAATCTTTATATCAAATGCACTTTGAAGTTTTTCCGTATCAACCTTTACAAGATCAGCAAATTCAAAATCAAAGTTATTTTTCTTATCATCAAATCTTTTTCCAGAGAAAACATCTATGTTTTTGTTTTTAAGCTGTTTTCTTACGATCTCTGTGCTTTTTGAGTAATCAATAATATAATCAATTAAGTCTGATGTATACGCTACTCCTGGATTTAATGCAGTACTTGTTTTACCTTCTTTTGCACTCACAGCACCTACTATTTTAAGTTCCTGAGCATTTTTATATAGTTTATCCATATACGCTTCATCATCTACCATATCCTCATAGACATCGTATTTAGAATTATATTTATATCTATCCGCGGGGATAATTAATCTTAAATCGACATTCATTAAATCTTCATATGTAAATGTTTTAGGCTTATTATTAACATTAACTTCTTCACCATTCATTATTTTAGTAACCATGTCTGTAAGTTCATCAGTATCTCTTAAACCAAGAGAATAAACTAGCAAATCAGATATACCATTTGGTTCCGATAAGACTATGACAAGTTCATCATACTTTTTCGGCCAGCGGCCTGCTAATACGTTGTAATCGTCTTCAATCTCACTTCTATCATCAACCATTTGGGTAAAAATAGAAGCCATCGCTGAATAAGAACTAAATAGATTGTTAGACCCCATCATCGAACTAAACATATTACTGGGATTAACTTTAGCAAGTTTTTTAGTGGCATCAATTGTATATATATTGGGATCAACACTATAAGAGCACATTATATTAGTTAAATCTTTATTTACAACATCTTGGTGCTTTTCAGTATATTTTTTTAAAGATTTTAAATCATTAGTACTAATATTATCTAACATTGTTGTAATGTATTGTTGTTCCTTTACCTTATTAGAACCTTTATTGCTTTTGTTTTCCCCTTCCCTCATTGAAAGAAGTGTTCCTGTTATATCGGTTGATTTTTGCATAATGGTAAGAGGATAGGAAGATAATGTATCTTCTTGAATAGAATCAACATAATTTTGAAAACCAGTTGAAACTGCTAGTATAAGAGCAATACCAATTATTCCAATTGATCCTGCTGCGCTAACTAAAATGGTTCTCCCCTTCTTAGTCATTAGATTATTAAATGATAAGGATAGTGCTGTTAGAAAACTCATTTTTGTTTTAGCATTTTTTTTA
>CADBSQ010000085.1 GCA_902797415.1 uncultured Erysipelotrichaceae bacterium
CATCATTCCAAGAAACTACAAGAGTTCTTACTGATGCATCAATAAATGGTAAAGTTGACTACTTAAGAGGACTTAAAGAAAACGCTATTGTTGGTAAATTAATTCCTGCTGGAACAGGTGCTAAAGAATATCAAGACTTTGATATTGAGTTAGAAAAAGAATTTCTATACGATGATCCAAATGAAGTATTAGAAGATAAATTTATTGACAATGATGATATTAATGAAACTGAAAAAGTTGTAACAGTAGATTAAAAAAATGCGAGTTAAATTGCTCGCATTTTTTCTTTGTTTTTAAAAGGATCTTTTTTATCGATCTTATCAACAAATAATATCCCATTTAGATGATCAATTTCATGCTGAAAGGCAACAGATAAGTCCTCTCTAACTCTGTAAGTTTTAAGTTCTCCATTCTCATCATATGCTTCGATTTTACATCTAGCATACCTTGGAACTATACCCTCAACTTCTCTATTAACGCTTAAACAGCCTTCACCTTCCTCAACATAAATTAACTCTTCACTATGAGAAATAATCCTTGGATTAATAAGGCAATAATTTTCAAATTTTCCTTCATCAACTTCGTCACATATAACAAAAATTCTTTTCAAAATACCCATCTGTGGGAAAGCCAGTCCCATGCCAGGTCTTAAATTATACTTTTCTGAATACTCAGGAATTTGACTTAACCTTAAATACTCTAAAGCATCATCTATTAAATTTTTATCTTTTTCATCTAACGGAAAAGATACTTCCTTTGATCTTTTTTTAAGAAGTTTATTTTTTTCATCTAAAATCTTAATTTTTGGAAGCATAGCCTCACCCCTTTACAAACAAACATATTGTACCAAAAAAGCCTAAAAAAAGCAAGATTTATACTATTTTCAACTTTTTTCTAAACAAAATCTTTATTTTGTGATAAACTATATAATGAGGAGTTTACAATGGCAAAAAGAAAAAAATTAAAACTTAAAAAGAATGCTAGAAAAGCGATTCTGTATATAATAATTTTTACCTTTTTATCGGTGTTTTTAGTCAATAAATATAAAGAATATAGATACCATCAAACTAATGAATATAAACTTATAAGTATAAATTATACTTTAAAAGAAGCGAACAAAATAGAAAAAGAACTAACTAAGAAACAGGTTAAAGAAGTAATAGAAAAACAAAAGAAAGACAGCGTATTATTATCACTAATCAATGAAAAATATTTTTTAAAAAAGAATTTAGATAAATATAAAGAATATTACAAATCTAATACAGAAACTTCATTTACTGATATAGTTGCTATTATTAACGTCGGAGCCCAAGAAGAATGGTATTATAAAACAAAGAATGCTGACATAAGCAAAAAAGAACTGATGCTTGTAAACAAGTTTCATTTGCTGAAAGAAGACTACGATCCAGGAGAAATAGTAAAATTAGAGGGTAAATACTCATATGGTGAGGTAAGTGCGAATAAAGTTACCCATGACGCTTTTGTAAAAATGGCTGATGCTGCAAGAAAAGATGATATATCACTTTTAGCTACAAGCGGATTTAGAACTTATGAGCGTCAAGATGAAATTTATAGAGAAATTAGAAACGTTAATGGAAAAATATATGCTGATGGTTTTGCTGCTAGGGCAGGGGCTAGTGAGCATGAAACAGGTTACGCAATAGATGTATTTACATATTCTGCTACAACAGATAATTTTGAAGGAACCGATGCCTATAAATGGCTAGATGCCCACGCACAAGATTACGGTTTTATATTAAGATATCCAAAAGAAAAAAAATACCTAACAGGGTATACACCTGAGTCTTGGCATTTTAGATATATTGGGGTAGAAACTGCAAAAAAAGTTAAATCCCTTGGCATAACTTACGATGAATATTATGCATACTTTATAGAATAAAAAAAGTCCTAAATAAAATAGGACTTTGTTTTTATATGGTGTTCCCGGAGAGATTCGAACTCCCGACCGATCGCTTAGAAGGCGATTGCTCTATCCAACTGAGCTACGAGAACAAAAGCAAGTTAATTATAACGCAAAAAACTATATTAATCAAGCTCTTTTAGGTTAAATGTTGCAATTTTTTCATTATCTACGCTATATAGAACTTCATCTACATCATAACTGTCTTTAATAGATAGATTAATAGAGTACGTCACTTCCTCCTCAATATCTCTATCTATGGAATTGGCATATAAAGCATTATTGAAGTCTAAAAGCATTTTTTTATCAAGAATTTCATAGCTGTTTAAAGCTGCTTCGGAGTTTAAATAACTCTTTAAAGAAGTGGTATAGCTATTAGAACTAGATAACTCATTAATAATAATCTCTATTTTTTCACGGGAGTCATTGGAAATTTTTGTGACAGGGACATAATAAGTGTAATTGTTCTTTTTTGATAGAAAGTAAGTTGTAGTTTTGTTGGTGTCTTTAATGCTTTCAATATCATAAACTTTGTTAATACCAAAGCTTCTATTTAATGGCTGCTCCATTTTAATGTTAGTATTAGGTAGTTTATCAAGAAGAATATTGTCTACACTTATATAGATGTTTTTAACGTCTTTCAGCTCTGTTAATGAATAAATAATAGATTCTATCATCTTCTCACTGTTTTGTGGTTTAACGTTTAAAAAATCGCTTGAAAAGTCTATACTTAGATCATTTTTATTAAGACTAATCTTATTAACACATGTATTTTTAGGAATTAAAGATTTAAAACCTTGAACATCATTACTACTTTCAGTTAAGGTTTTAACTATATCTTTAGCTTTACCTACTAAATCAGTACCATCCAAATGAGTTGTAATACGCGTTATATAGCCATTTTCATCTTCTAAAAAAACAACATCTTTTAAATTAGCACTTTTATATACTGTACTTTGAAAATTAAAATTATTGATGTTCTTCTTAGGAAATAAATAAAGAATTAGAAGAACTAATAAACAAAAAGACGATAAACAAAG
>CADBSQ010000086.1 GCA_902797415.1 uncultured Erysipelotrichaceae bacterium
CCGTCTTTACCTAAAGTAAAAAGTGTTTTGCCTGAATAAGAATTACCAACTTCTTTGGGTAGTCCGGTTACTTTTGTTAAATATGGGTATGGTACTACTTCAAAACCTTTTACAAAACCTGAAAGATAAGAGTCTCCTCCAATTTTTTCGTAGTTTGCAGGATCTTTAAGCATTCTCATATCTCTGTATACACTATCACTGCGACCTAAATACTTATCTATCGTTTCCTCATTAATTCGCTTGTCTATTCCAAGCTTTCCTCTTTGCCCAGTGGTAATAGATGGTTTTGGTAAAACTTTATTAGAGTTACACGAGAAAATAACACAAAAACATATAATAACTAATAACACTACCAATAATATTCTTTTATTTTTCATTCTATACTTCCTTTCAAAATCATTTTAAAAAATACCGTATTATTATTCAATAAATTAGCAGTTGAATCGACTCAAGCTAAAGTAGAATTAATTATTTTTACAATTATTATCGATTTTTAAAGGAACATTATATGAAACAATATTGCCAGATTTTTCAGTTAGTTTTAATTCTAATTCTAAATCGCCTTTTTTATAATCTTTACATTCTCTTTTATAATTATCTATATTTAATTTTAGTTTTTTTAAATAGCCTTCTATATTGTTATCTTTATCAGTGTAGTATGTACTGACTCTAATCTTTCTGTTATTATTGTTTTCAAATAATGAACATTTAAAAGAATCATATTCTTTTTTGTCATCTGTACAGTTTTCTATATTTGAAATATAAATACTCGTTTTTTTATTATCATAAGCGATGCTACCTGAAACATTAAAATTTTCACATGCGGATTCAATTGGTTTTAAACTAAAAGGTTTGCTATTAATTTTATATATAATAAAACTAATTAATATTATTAATACAATTAATAGAATAATATAAATACTTTTTTTATTCTTTTTTTTGACGTAGTTTCCTTTTAAAAAATTATTTATGTCAATATTGTATTCATTACAAATGTCAGTTAAAACACTGATATCAGGCAAGTTTTTTCCATTTTCCCATTTGGATACTGCTTGGTAAGTGACGTTTAGTTTTTCCGCGAATTCTTTTTGTGTGAGATTATTTTCTAGCCTGATTTGCTTAATAAGTTTAGCAACTTTCTCATTATCCATAACAAACTCTTATTTTAATTTTACTGCTGTTCCATAAACAATTATTTCAGCAGAACCAGCCATTAGGGAAGAAGATCCAAATCTTACTCCGACAATTGCATCAGCACCAATTTTTTGAGCATCCTCTATCATTCTTTTGGTAGCAATACTTCTAGCATTTTGAAGCATTTCAGTGTAGCCAGCAATTTCTCCGCCTACGATTGTTTTTAATCCAGCCATTATATCTCTTCCTATATGTTTAGACTGTACCACAGCCCCTTGGACAAGACCTAATGATTTTTCTATTGTTTCCCCCTCAATAGTATCAGTTGTATAAATTTTCATAAAGACACTCCCTTCTCCATCATTATATCATTAATTAAACTATTTATAAAACCTTTATTGCTTTTTATTATATTTTATAGTATTATTTTTAACGAATAGTAAGAAATGGGAGTTAAAAATGAAAATACATATAATTAGACACGGTCAAACAGACTGGAATGTAAAGAAAAAAATACAAGGACAAACAGATATCGAATTAAATGAAACTGGAAAAAATCAAGCTCTTAAAGCAAAAGAAATATTTAATGAATTAGACTTAGATTTAATAATTTGTTCACCTCTTACAAGAACTAAACAAACTGCTGAAATTTTAAACGAAGATAGAAAAATTAAAATAATTTATAGTGATGCTCTTTTAGAAAGAGGTCTCGGTTCTCTTGAGGGAAAACCAACTAAATATGAAACAGAAGAACTTTATGATTTAAATCTAAATGTTTCCGACAACAATATTGAATTAGCGACAGATTTTGTAGACAGGATATTTAATTTGCTTGATACCATTAAACATAATTTAGATAATAAAAAAGTACTTCTAGTTACTCATGGTGGTACTGCACGAGCAATAGAAGCTTACTTTTATGGAATAAGTAGTAATAAAAAGTTGCCTCCTGAGACATTAAAAAATTGCGAATTTAGAGAGTTTTCATTTAACGATTAAACTTTATTTAGGAACCAATTGAGGTTCTTTTTTGTTATTTTAGCAATTTCTATCATGAACAGTGTGGGTACAGCAGTTTTGCCTGATTCATAAGCACTAATTACAGAATGCGTAGTATTTAGTTTATTAGCTAGTTTTTCTTGTGTGTAATTAATTGATTTCCTTGCTATTCTAATTCTCTTTCCTAGTTCAATTTTGTCAATTTCAACTTTATTAAAAAAAATTGATTTTTCATTGGATAAGTCTACAAGATAATCAATATTTATGTTTAACTCGTTGGATATTTTGTTAAGATAATAAAGCGGTATTGTGTTTTTATTTATTTCCCACAATGAATAAGCAGATCTAGTACAATTAAGTTTACTAGACAGTTCTTTTTGTGTTATCTCTAGTTCGTCTCTAATTTCCTTAATTTTATCAGTATTCACATCCATCACCTAATATGATTTTCGCATTTTTGCTATCCAAAATAACAAAATGCTACCCATTACGACATTTTTGTAATATACTTACATTAAATAATATATATACTGTATTATTTAATAGTATTTTTCAGAAAGGAGTAATTATGGCAAGCAAAAAAAAATATTGTGAACACTGCGGAAATGAAATATATGAGGATGCTGTTATGTGTCCAAAATGCGGAAGACAACTTGAAAAAGTAGAAAAGAAAAAAATTGTAGTTGAAGATAAAGAGGTAGAGCAAAAAACTAAAAATCCATTTTATACAGAAGTTTGGTTTATGTGGGTAATGTTAGTTTTATTTGCCCCAGTTGGAATACTATTTATGTGGAAGTTCCACCCAACAATGAAGAAAAACACGAAAATTATAATTTCGGTAATATTTGGTATTCTGTTTTTAGTGTCACTGGGATCTGGAGCCCCAAGTGAAACCAGTGATAATACAACTAATTCAGAAGCATCAACTAAACAAACCAAAGTAAGTATTATTGATTTTAGTACAATTGAAAGAAATGCTATAAATGAATGGTGTAAAAATAACAAAGTGGTATGTAAAGTATCTGATGATTATTCAGATACTGTCGAGAAAGGACAATTAATTAGTCAAAGTGTTAAGCCAGATGATAAAGTAGATGAAAATAGCACTGTTAATATTATATATTCTTTAGGTAAAAAGTCCCCAATTGAATATCAAAATGCTCTTAAAAAAGCTGAGTCATATTCTAAGATAATGCATATGTCAAAGAATGGTATTTATGAACAACTAACTTCTGAATACGGAGAAAACTTTGAAGCGGATGCCGCTCAATATGCTATTGATAACATCAAAGCAGATTGGAATGCTAATGCATTAGCAAAAGCAAAATCATACCAAGAAACTATGAATATGTCTAAAAATGCCATATATGATCAATTGATCTCAGAATATGGTGAAAAATTTACTGCTGAAGAAGCTCAGTATGCTATTGATCACTTAGAAGAATAAAAAAAAGCCTATCATTGGCTTTTTTTATGGAATAGTTTTTTTAAAAAAAATTTGATATACTATATATAAGTAAGGTAGATGGTAAAATGAGAAACATTAGATTTAAGTATAAATTTATATTAATGATTTTGATTCTTTTTACATTTTTATTACCATCAAATTGCTTGGCATTAAAAGCTAATACCGGTTATGTAGATATTTCTAACTCTACTTTTTTAAGTGTTGGCGGCTTAACGTTTGAAAAAATCAGTTTTCATGATAACTCCGATTCGACTGAAAATTTTGGTTTACACTCAGAGGTTATTTATAATGGTACCAAGAAAGCAAAATACAATTCAGAATTATCATATTATGATTCAAATTATAATTTATTAATGACTGATTACCGGGGTTTTGAAGCAGAAAATGGTACTAATAAATTTAATCATTTTTGTTTTAATAGAGAGTTAGAACCATATAGTATAAATCAAGTAAAATATTATGTTTTAAACATAGAAGTCTTAGATGATGATAATTATAATACACCAAGTAAGTATTATGCTTACAAATCAGATGATTATGTAATAGATAAGTATAATATTGACATGATTGTTAATGAAAATAATACTATTGATATAACAGAGACTATAACAGCTTTTTTCAACGTTCCTAAACATGGAATAATAAGAACTATCCCTCTTAGTAATAAGATTGAAAGATTGGATGGTACTACATCAAAAAATAGAACACAAATATCTAATATTAATATAGATAATCAATATACTACATCGAGAAAGATGGGCAATTTGTTAATAAAAATTGGATCCCCCGACAAAGTTATGACTGGTGAGCAGGTTTATACTATAAAATATACTCATAATCTAGGTAAAGATCCATTGGAAGACAAAGATGAATTATACTATAATATTATTGGTGATGGTTGGGACACAGAAATAGGAAATATTAGTTTTTCCATAACAATGCCTAAAGATTTTGACTCTAGTAAATTAGGTTTTTCATATGGTAAAAAAGGATCTACTGGAAATAATAAAGTTAATTATACAGTTAATAATAATAAAATAGTCGGAAATTTTGATGGAATATTGGATGATGAAGAGGCTTTAACGGTAAGGTGTGAATTGGATGAGGGATACTTTGTCAATGCTAAATTAAAAGTTAATCTTTTGGAATATATATATTTTATAATACCAATTATATTCTTGATAATATCTTATCTATTGTGGAAAAAATATGGTAAAGAGGATGACATAGTTGTAGATACAGTTGAATTTTATCCGCCAGAGGGATTAAACAGTTTAGAAGTAGGATATTTTTATAATGGAATAGCTTCCCAAAATGATGTTGTTTCTCTCTTGATATATTTAGCGGATAAGGGTTATATAAAAATATCTGAAAGTGGTCAAAAACATATTTTATCAAATGTGAGTGATTTCCAAATAATAAAATTAAAAGACTATGATGGAGACAATTTAAATGAACAGTTATTCTTAGAAGGTTTGTTTAGAAAAAAGCCAAAGTTAAACCTTCTTGAAAATAAAACAACTATTTCTCCAGAAGATAGTACTGTTCTTGTTTCTTCATATGATTTATATGACAATTTTTATACTACTTTGTTTAGAATAAGAAATAACATTAATACTAAGAAAAATAGAGATCTTATTTTTGAAAAGAGCTCTGAATCTAAAAAGATATATGTAATTATAATGATTTTACTGTCATATTTTTTGATTACTGTACCAGCAATACTTAATTATGGTAATATTGAATTTTTAATTCCAGGGTTATTATTTCCAGGTATTGGCTTTGGAGTGATTTTATACAGCTTTTTTAAACGTTCAAATAGTGATTCGCCTTTCACTGTTAAGCTTTTTTTACTTTTGTGGGGATCTTTCTTTGGTGGTGTTCCATGGGCAATAATGGTTTTAACAGCGATTATTCAAGATCCTGTATATTTGATGTTATACATAATGGTAATTGTTGTTATTGTTGGAATGTGTTCGCTTTTGAATTATATGCCAAAACGAACCCCATATGGAATGGAAATGCTTGGTAAAATCACAGGATTTAAAAATTTTTTAGAAACTGCAGAAAAAGAAAAACTTGAGGCTCTAGTTGAACAAAATCCTAATTATTTCTATAATATTTTACCTTATGCCTACGTTCTTGGAGTATCAAATAAATGGATAAAAAATTTTGAATCTATATCGCTTCAAGCGCCAACATGGTATGATAGTGCAGTACCATTTAGTATTTCCTCTTTTAGTTCATTTATGGACTCAACAATGAATTCTGCAGTTCAAGCAATGTCATCAAATCCAGTTACTGATACTGGTGGAATGGGTAGCAGCTCAGGCGGAGGATTTTCCGGTGGTGGCTTTTCTGGCGGCGGATCAGGCGGTGGCGGCGGTAGTTCTTGGTAATTGCCAATAAAAAATGATTAATGGAGTTGGTAAAATGGTTTTTATTTATTATGTTTTTCTACTAGTAATGCAAATATTTTTATTATTTAAAACTGTTAAAAATAATTATAAAAACAATTGGATAATTTTGTTCACAACTATCGGTCTATCAATGATGAGTGTTGGACTTTTGTTTGTAACATCCATATTAAGCGCTCACTTTATAGGTTGGAATGTTTTAGTGTATATAGTTCTTTCTCTGATAGCAGCAGTTCTTTATTTTTTGATGCTTATAATTAGTCTAATAATGAGATTAATTTGTGGAAGCAAAAAGTCAAACAGTAGCTTTAAAAATATTTTTAATATTTGCATTGTAGTAATTATTGTTTCGTTAATATTTACAGTTACTATAGAAAGTATTCCCTATATAATTAAGGAACGAAACGATAAAATAAATATGAACAATGCTCAGGAAAAAGTAATTGAAATCTTAAATCAAAAATATGGTAATGGACAATTTAAAATTGAAAAAATGGAAGAAGCTAATGTATGTAAGGATTGTATGTGGTTATCAAAGATTGATGGATATAAATTTACAATTAGTACAAGTTACATGAATAGTGATTTTACTGTTGATATGGAAAAATCAAACTTAAAGATTTCAAATGATGAATTCTTAGATGATTATTACAAAGAAAAAAATGGGATAGAAAACTTAGAAGATTATATACAAGAATACAAATTAGATCAATTAAATAAGGAAGTATCTAATCATTATAATGTAACAATTTCATTTAATAATGTATTTGTTAAAGACTTTGAAAAAAAAGATTATGAGCGAGTGCCAAGTTTGGATGAACTAGCTAAAAACGTAAGATTACTCGATCCAAAAGTAGAAATAAATGAAAATCTAACATCAAAAGATGCCCTATTAAACTATTTAGTTGATTTCACCAGTTATTTTATAAGTGATCTTGATACTTCAAATTTCGAGTACTCACAAACGAGCAAGTACTTTAGATATAAGTACGATTACTCAAAGTTAGGAGTGACTAATTATTCGGATCAATATAATGGTTATGGTGGTTACGTCTTAGCAGGTGATTATAAATATTCTGAAGAAAAAGGTCATTATGTTATTGAAAACGAAGATAGTATAATAAGAATAAACATCATGGGCGATGTTAAAACATTAAATAAAGAAGACGTTTTAAAAAAGACAATTACAGGTAATACAGACCTTTAATTGTCTTTTTTATTGTATTAATCTATGTATAAATAACATCCCTTTTCTTCTGATTTAATATTTCCATCCTTATCAATGAAAGTGTTGGAAAGATTATTTTGAAAGCATACCCAATCCGTTTGGACTATATTGTTAGTATCAAATGTAAAACATTCATTTGGTACATACCCTAACCCACTGTAATCGTAATATAGTAAAAAATCTTCTGAAATATTATCAGGATTATTTCTATTCCTATTTACATATTCTTCAAAAGTATCATCCGGTAAATATTCAAAAGTTACTTTTTGCCATGGATTGCCAGTGTTAATGTAACATAGCTTGGGATTAGCTTTTTTAATTTTCCAGATGAAACAAAAAATACAGAAACTCAGATGCATCAAGAATTTAATATCCATTCAATAATTAATTTTTTGATTTCATAATATTCTTGTTCCTCAAATTGCATATTTGCTATACAAAATCTTTTTGATGC
>CADBSQ010000087.1 GCA_902797415.1 uncultured Erysipelotrichaceae bacterium
TAAATGGGCTTGTAGCTCAGCTGGTTAGAGCGCACGCCTGATAAGCGTGAGGTCGGAGGTTCAAGTCCCCCCAGGCCCACCATTTATTAATGGCCCGTTGGTGAAGCGGTTAACACATATGCCTTTCACGCATACATTCATGGGTTCAAATCCCGTACGGGTCACCAATTTGATTTTTAAACTTTAACATTTGTTAAAGTTTTTTAATTCTGTAAATTAACTCTAGTTTTTTTTATCATTTGTGGTATACTCTAAAGTGGTGAAGTAGAAATGATATATTTGAATAATGCTGATAAAAATATAATCAATAGTGAAGTTTTAAAAAGCTATAATAAAGTAGAAACAGACTATTTTTTAGATAAAGAAGGACTTTTATCGCAGAATGAAAAAAGTGATAGACTTTATAAAAGTGCCTTAAAACAAATACTTGAAGTTTTAAATCTAAAGGAAGAAGAAATAATTTTTACAAGTGGACTAGAAGCATCAAGTTATTTATCTATTACTAGATATGTTTTAGAAAACAAAAATGAAAACAGCGAAATAGTAGTATCAGCCTTAGAAAGAAATTACATCTATGATCAAGTTTTATATCTTAAAGAGAAAGGTATTAAAATAAAATATGTTAGTTTAGATAAAGATGGAATGATTGATCTAAATGATCTAAAATCTAAAATAAATGAAAATACCTTGATGTTTATTTGTACTTGTGTAGATAGTGAAATGGCTATAAGACAGCCTTTAAAGACAATCAAACAAATAATTAAAAAACAAAATTCTAAATGCATTTTACTAAGTGATATGTCGGACGCTGCTGGCTTTATGAATATTAATATGCATGATGCCGATATAAGCTTTATATCAAGTGATAAACTATGTGCTCCTAGTGGTATTAGTCTTATGTATATTTCACCCAAAATAGGCTTTAATATCGCTAGTAATAAGCTATTTTATAAACCTACTTTAAGCATTACATCAGCATTTTCAAAAGCACTACGTATAAGCAAACAAAAAAGAGAAAAACACCAAAAAGATATTAATGCCCTAAATAAAAAGATATATGAAACACTAAAACCAAATAAAAACATAAAACTAAATATATCCAAAAGCAGTTTAAGCCACATAATAAACATCAGTCTAATGGATATAGATAAAAAAGAATTTGCTCTAAACTTAGAAAAAAGAAATATATTTGTTGGTATAAGTGAAAAAACTAGTAATACAGTATATGAAATATATAAAGATTCAAAAAGAGCAAATTCTTGTATAAAAGTTTCTTTATCGTATGCCAATAGTGAAGATGATATAAATAAATTTTTACATTCTTTTGAAATAGTGTATAATAGCCTCGTTAGGAAGTGAACTATGAAAAAGTTAATAATTATTAAATATGGTGAGTTATCAACCAAAAAGAAAAACATAAAGTTCTTTATAACAACACTTAAAGAAAACATTGAGTCTAGTCTAAAAGGTTTAGACTATAATATCAAGTACGACTTTGGTAGAATGTTTATTTATAGTAATGAATTAGAAACTGTTTTAGAAAAGTTAAAGTATGTATTTGGTATTCACGAAATAATGTTAGGCTATGAACTAGATACTAATGATATTGATTCTATTAAGGAAAATGTTTTAAATCTTTTAAAAAATAAAACATTTAAAACATTTAAAGTTATTACAAAAAGACAAAATAAAAAGTACCCAATTAAAAGTATGGAAATTAGCAATATACTAGGTGGAACCATTTTAAAAGGTATTAAAGATATTAAGGTTGATGTTAAAAATCCTGAGCTAAAAGTTTATATAGAGATTAGAAATGAAACTTCCTATATTTATTTTGATGCGCATAGTGGTATAAAAGGTTATCCTGTGGGAGTACAAGGTAAAGCTCTTTTAATGTTATCAGGTGGTATTGATTCTCCAGTCGCTGGTTATCTGGCCATGAAAAGGGGAATTAGGATAGAAGCAGTATATTTTGATTCACCACCGTATACTTCAAGAGAAGCTTTAGAAAAAGTTAAAACACTTTCTAAAATTCTATCTAGATATTCTGGTTATATTAAATTACACGTTGTACCATTTACAGAGATTCAAAACCAAATTAGAGGTAATATACCAGCAGAGTATTTAGTTACAATTATGCGTAGGATGATGTACCGCATTACTGAAAGGTTAATGAAAAGCATCAACGGTAAAGTCATAGTTAATGGGGAATCTATTGGCCAGGTAGCAAGTCAAACCTTAACTAGTATGGTTGTAATTAATGATGTTGTATCAACCCCTGTAATAAGACCAGTCGCTTGTCTAGATAAACTTGAAATAATAGATATCGCTAAAAAAATAGATACTTATGAAACAAGTATACTTCCTTATGAGGATTGTTGTACTATATTTGTACCAACACATCCAGTTATCAATCCATCTATTGAGAAAGCTACTCTTTACGAGAATAGATTCGATTATGAAAATTTAATTAAGGATGCAATAAAAAACACCAAAATCATAAAACTATCACCCAATGATAAAGGTGAATTCGATGAACTAATATAAAACATTAGTTCTTTTTTTTGTTTTGGAATAGTAATAAAGATTTGACAATATTTCCCTTGAAAAAAGTAGACTAGTATCATAAAATTATTTAAAAAATTATAATTACATAAAAATCTTGTAATCTATATAAATATGTTTTATAATTATATTAAGAGAACGCACTAAGTCCAGTGGGTACTCAGAAAAAGTTTTCTGAAACCCTCCTTAACTTTCAGAGAAAATTAAGTTGGGTTTCATTTTATTTTGTCATCTACTAATAAGTAAGATGATTATTATTAAAATTAATACCACTATGGTATTAAACATTTTGTTTAATAATTTAACCATGTTGTACCTCCATATATTAACTCCCTGAAATAGTTAAAAATATAAGGAGTACCCAAACTTAATTTGTGCATTCGGTAAATTATTTAATCACATTTATTTTATGTTGTCAAACCCCTGCAAAAACTCTATTTTTGCGGGTGTTTTCTAAGTAAAAAAACAACCATAATTCGACAAAAAAATTATATCCTGCTTGATATAATTTTTTTGGTGATAGATATGAGAACTTTTTATATATTTAGAATTAAAGATGAGTTTAAAGTTATAACAGAAAACAAACCCTATAATCTATTTTTAACCCTAGATAACATTAGATGTATGCCCACAACAGAATTAAATATTGCAACAAGTATTTATGATATGCTTTGTATCAATCATAATAAACAAAAAATGAACTTAGAAATATTTAAGCTACTTAAAGATAGTGACTACTATACTAAGTATAATAATAATCATATGATTAATAATTACTACACTACAGAAAGATCAAAATTAACAGTAAATAACACTTATTTAAAGATTGAAACTACTCAGTCATATCCTTATTTTTTAAAAATTTTAAAATCCTACAAGAATCTTTTTATCGCAGATTTTGAAGAAAAAGACTATTTTTGGTTGTCTTAAAATAATATTATTAGTATAATGGTGGAGGAGGAAGATTATGTTAGGAGATATATTATTAGTTATATTTGGATTAATTGTTGGTATTATAATAGGTTTTCTTATTGCAAGAAAAACTACTAAAAAATACCTACAAGAAAACCCACCAATAAATGAAAAAATGATAGAAGCAATGATGAGTGGAATGGGTAGAAAACCTAGCCAAAAACAAGTTAGACAAGTTATGAATCAGATAAATAGAATGAACAAATAGCTTTAACATTTTAATATCTAGTTAAAACAGATTTACAAATCTGTTTTTTTAGACGTTTTGTAGAAATGTAAATGATGTGAGACCTATTTTTGTAAAAAAATGAAATAAGTCAAAATATCATTTTTTTCTTTTTTTTGTTGTTAAAAAGAAGAATATACAAAATATAAATTAAGTCAAGGTTGGCTTTAGCCAAACGGAGTGTACCTTGACTTAATTTATTATTTTGTAATAAAATCTTGTATCAACAAAAAGATAATAATTGTCTTTTCTCAATTGGAGAAAGATAACCCAATGTTTGCATTGGAATGCTATTTGATCTCTTAAGATATTTCTTACCTTTATTTCTTAAATCTTCTAATGAAGAAAAAGTTTGATAAGAATAGAATCTTTCATTATCGCTTCTATGAGAACGTTCAACTTTACCATTATGTCTAGGTGTTCTTGGTCTGATTTTGTGATGATTTATTTCAAGTGTTATGCATAATTTATCAACTGGATGAATTTTCTTAATTTTTTCTTGATTCCAAGTAAATTCTGTTCCATTATCGGTTTGAATTTCCTTAGGCTTATATCCATAGTATTTAATACATTTCAAAATAAAATCAACGGTATTTTCAGGAGAATGAACATCATACCAATATAAGAATCTTTCTCTAGATGCCTCATCAATGCAGGTATACTGATAAAACTTCATATCTCGTGGAACACTCATATCAAGACAAACTTTTGGAACAAACTTAACATCTATTTGCCATTTTTCACCTAGAAATTTTGGGGTATCATATTTTTGAGGAATATATTTTGAAGTATTCTTTACAACATTTTTATATCGAAATCCTAACCTTTTTAACACTCTATATAAACTTCCAGGGTGTCTTGAATAACCTTTATTGCGCTTTAATTTAATCCATAATTCAGTTAAAGTGATGTTAGGATTTCTTTTTATATAATTCTTTATCCAACTAATTTCCTCATCTGTATGTGCATTTGGATGTGGTGATAATGGTCTATGAGATTTATCCATCAGAGATTCAATTGTTCCATCGTATCTTTTGTTCCATCTCATTAAAGAAGATTTTGA
>CADBSQ010000088.1 GCA_902797415.1 uncultured Erysipelotrichaceae bacterium
CAAAAAAATTTACTTTAGAAAATACAGGAACAGTAGATGCATATGGAAAGATAAACTGGTATAATTTAGTTAACACTTATACAGCAAATAGTTTATCTTGGGTACTAGAAAAAAGTACAACGGAGAATGGTACATATAGTGTTGTTGATAGAGGTGACGTGCCATCTAGTGTTACACAATCAACCGTTCCTTTAATAAGGAGTATTTTGGTACCATCAAGTACAACATATTATTTCAAACTAACAATTACATTAAACAATCTACCTGACTTAGATCAAACTAGCGACGTTAGTGCAACTATGAATTCAAAGTTCAGTCTAGAATCTGCATCCTTAACATCTTCTGCTGTTTCAAAGATTCAGAGTTTAGTAGCAGGAAGTCCCACAAATACTTTAAACTTAATAACAAAGGAATCACCAAGTGGGGCGAGTTGTACAAATACACTAGCCTATGATGGAACGGTTGATAACAATTTAAGATATGTAGGAGCAAACCCATGTAACTATGTAACATTTAATGGCGAGACCGCCGGCTGGAGAATAGTGGGTGTTATGAATAACGTAGATGACGGAACAGGAAACCTAGAGACAAGGTTAAAAATTGTTAGAAATGGTGAATTAGGTTCATATTCATGGGACACCTCACCATCAAATATAAACAATGGATTTGGCGCAAACGATTGGACTGGATCAGTTTTAAAAGATCTTTTAAACACTGATTATTTAAATACTTCAATACAATCAGACATAGAATGTTATAGAAATCAAAACATGTCAAAAACTGGTATTTCTACGAGTATGGTGAATGGACCAGTTTACGAAGGTGTGATAAGCAGTGGAAACCATACACTTAAATATACTGATATTATTAATTCACTATCTCAAACACAAATATCTAATTCAAAGTGGAATTTAGGGGGACTTAATCCTTCTGCAGGATACATAACAACTACAATGTATCAATCTGAACGAGGAACAACCGTATGGGGAAGTACAAGTGGACAAACATGTAACGATGATGCATGTCCAAGAGCAACTGAATGGATTGGGAAAATAGCTTTAGTATATCCTAGTGATTATGGATTTGCCACTTCAGGCGGTCAAAATACATTAAGAGCAAACTGTGTAGAAGATTTATCAATAAGTGCTTGGTATAATTCAAATATTACTGACTGTCTGAACAACGATTGGATGAAGTTTGATTCTTATTCAATGTGGGCATTAACACCAGCAAGTAATTACGGGACGATGAGTTTTCGTATTCGAAAAGGCTCTAAAGGTTTAACTTATCATAACACCTATAGTGCAATTGGAGTTGTTCCTTCAACATATCTAAAATCAGATGTTTCAATTACCGGAGGAAATGGCACAGAAACAGACCCATATATACTAAATTAATTAATATATTATGAAAACCCTTATGAATTGGAGAAGATTTAGATTAAAAGTCTTAAAGTAATGATTATTATTTCATTACTTTTTTTATTAAAAAAGTCTTGATAACTAATTATAAAGTATAGTACAATGTTCTTATATAGGATCACATAAAAGAGTCACAAACTAGTCCTAAAAGAAAGGACTTTTTCTATGAGATTAGATAAGAATAAAAAAGTAGCAATTTTTATAACAATATTTACAATAGCACGTTTAGCTGGTTTAACCTACACTTATTTTTCGGCAAGTGTATCAAACAATAACAATGAAAAGTTTCAAACCGAAACTGCAACCATGCGTCTAGTGTTTGATGACAACGACAATGGAATAAGTGGTACTCTAAATCTAGGTGAATCCATTGTCAAAAAATTCACTCTTGAAAACACAGGTACAGTTGATGCCTACGGTAGGATAGATTGGATAGATTTAATTAATACTTATTCAGCCTTTAGCTTGTCCAAGGACAACTAGTTGGATTGGTAAAGTTACCTTAATGTATCCAAGCGATTACGGATTCGCTGTAGGGGATAGTGTTCGTTCAGATTGTCTTACTAAAAATGTTGCAAATTATTCTGATAATTATGG
>CADBSQ010000089.1 GCA_902797415.1 uncultured Erysipelotrichaceae bacterium
GTATTTTCATTATTTCTAATGTTAGACATTACATCATCAAATAGTTTTTTATCAATTCTATTATGTATTTTAGATATATCAAACATTACTACTACTAGATTAGGATTACTTTTTACAAATTCATTTAAATTATTAAACGTCTCATCTAAGTCATCAGTAAAATAGTTAGGGAATGCTTTTTTATCTAATTTTAACTTTTTTGAACCATCGATGATGATTACTGTGTTATCTTTAATATAATTTAATGAATACAATAAGCTTTTTGTACATATTATTGTGTTTTCTAGCTTATTAGATGTGATTATGTATCCAGGACTGTTTGTTAGATTTATGTAATTTACCTCTAAAGAATTTTTTGATATACCTATTGGAATTTGTTTTACATCTGTAATATGATTTTTTAATAAGTTGAAGCTTAATATTTTAGGTAAAATAGGTACTTTCTTAGCTTTTTCTGGACCAATATTCTTACTTAAGAATTTAGTAATTGTTTCTGTCTCATTCTCTTTAGCAATACTTGCTGTTTGAAATTCAAATATCTCATCTTTAACACTGATTATTCCTCTACCGTTATAGTCTTTTGGAATAATTGATACTTTTTTATTAAATAGTGAAGAGTAATCATTTGGATCTTTCATCTTTAAAGCATAAGTCTTTGTAAAGTTTTGAGTTAATCTTGTTGATATAGAATTAATTGATGTAGCAGTGATTATATAAACAAGACCATATCTTTTAGAGTCTCTTACAAGGTTTGGCAAAGTATCATATATGTCTTTGTTGTAATCATACATTGCATCAAAGTTATTAATGACTGTAACAATAAGTGGCATCTCATTACCAGCTTTTATGTAACCAACATAGTCAGTTTTTGCATTTGATAATATTTCTTTACGTTTAGAAATTTCTTCTTCAAGCATTTTGAATAAGTTGTTGTATTTTTCTTCTTCAGTTGCATAAATAATATCACCTATTTGACTGACTTTATTATATATTCCAAATGTTTGACCACCAAAGTCTACTATATAATAGTTTATTTGTTTTTCATTATAGTTAACTATTGATTCAAAGATTATCGTATTAAGTAGTTTTTCTCTTTCTTTACCGTTTTGACCATATATTAGTGTATTACCTTCTTTTAATAGATTATGAATTAAAACGTTTTGTTTTTGCATCTTAGGTGCATCAAATTCACCTATAATAACATCATATAAATTTCTTTGTGAAATAGAATACTTATTTTTTAAATAATCAATTGTAATATCTTCATCTATGTTAGGAAGCCATAAGCGAGTTGATTTTTTGCCTACAGTAGTTGCCGCTTCAATAACTGAATCTAATATATTAGATAGTTCTTCACCTTGATTGATGATATTTCTATTTGAGGAACTTTGAAGACTTTTAATTGGCTGGCCACAATCATTTATAAAGTTAACACTTTTATCAACTGTTTTAATTATTTTATCAGTTGGGAAGTATTTTGCTCCACACCAAGCTGATTGTCCTAAAATGAAGTATTCATCAAATCCAACTTGAAGATAGAATCTACCGACTTCTTTAATTGAAGCAGCATCCCCTCTTTTTAATACTTCTTTTGAATCAGTTTCATCTTGAACTTTTAAGCAAATCCTAAACTTTGTATTAGACCAAATCTGGTCATTTACTATACCACTTGGTTTTTGAGTTGCCAAGATTAGGTGAACACCAAGTGATCTACCAATTCTAGCAGTAGAAATAAGACTTTCCATAAAATCAGGTTGTTGCATTTTTAGTTCAGCAAACTCATCACAAATGATAAATAAATGCGGAATTGCTTCATTTATTCTGCCTTGTTTGTAGAATGATTGATATTTATAAATGTCCATTGTACTTTCTCCAAGGGCATCTCTAACGGTGTTAAAGGCATTTTGCCTGCGTTTTAATTCTGAGTTTATAGAAACCAAACTTCTATTCATTTCCGCTTTATCAAGGTTAGTTATTGTTCCAGCTAAATGTGGTAAAACTTTTCCAGTTGCTTTATTCTCAAAAGCACCAGCTAAACCGCCACCTTTGTAGTCGATAATAATAAATGATACATCATCTGGACTATAATTAACAGATAAAGATAGTACATATGTGATAATAAATTCAGATTTACCTGAACCAGTCATACCAGCAATTAAACCATGTGGCCCATGAGCCTTCTCATGTAAATCAAGACTTATTATGTCACCGCCTTCACTAACACCTACTGGAGCAGCAAGACTTTGAGTTGAATCATTCATATCCCATCTATTTAATATGTTTAACTGTTCAACTTTTCCAACTTTTTCCATTTCTAAATAAGATATACTATCTGGTAGTTCACTGATACCTTCTTCAAAATCAATTGGTATGTTTGAGACGGTTTTAGCAATATCCATCATATTTATAGAATAGTTTACTTCGTCTGTAAAAGTTATAACAGTTTGTTTTTCATAAGCATTTTCCATAATACCACTAGTTTTATCACCTATACTAATAAAGTTATTACACTTACTAGGTAAATTACTTAAGTTGTTATCAAGTATTATTACACTAAAACCAATGTTATCTTCAAATTCACTGATTTCTTTAATTAAATCAAATCTTTTAATTTTGTCATATATATCAGTTATGATTAGGTAATGTGGTTTAGGATATTCAGTTTTACTTTCTTTTCTAAATTCAACTATTTGCATCAAGTATTCAATAACTTCCTTTGCTGTTGGTATACTTTTTGAAAAGAATCTAAAGTCTCTTTCATTTGTAAAGTTGTGATTCATATATTTTACATAATCAAAGTATGAATTGTCTTCATTAGTAAGTACAACTATTTTTAAGTCCTCGTAACTATAAAATGCCGTAAGTTCTAGAATACAGTTATTTAAGAATGTATCTCTTTTTACTTTTTCACCCATTATGGCAGTTATTTTGGCATCATAAAAACTATAGCTTATTGGGACGTTAGCAATGTATTTATATTTTTCTCTTAGTTTATCTGCAGCTTCTTTTAGTTCGTCTTCTTCAATAGTGAAACCGTCTTTAGGATCACTTATTTCAACATCAAGTTTTGCATTACCTATCCCTACTCTTACACTTAAAAAGTCATTTTGATCTATTCGTTTATTCCAGAAAGGAAACTTTTTATTTTTAATAATATCAGAGCATTCTTCTAATGATATTAGGTTTTCTAAAATGATTTCACTTTGAAGTCTAGACTCTGCTTCAAGTTCTTTATCTTTAAGCTCTAAATAAGCAGTATATTTTTCATTTATTTCTTTGTTTTTTTCTTTTCTTTTTTTCCTGTTAAAGTTTCTTGTTAGAAGGGGCCAAAAAATCATTGATACAAGCATTGCAGAAGACATTATTATACTTGGTATAGCTTGTGCCATAGTAGATTGTCCATTAACAACACTGCTTAAACTTGTATAAATCATTACAACAGAAATAAGTCCCATAGTTACCATCGGACCAACAGTTAAAATAAGTGGTAAATCATTATCTCTTTCTTCCCTAGGTGGATCACTCAAAGTAATCTTTTTAGTTTCAATAATTCTTCTAATTCTAGGTGATTTTGAAAAGTAATCACTTTCCTTATAAAGGTCTCTATCTTTAATATCAATTTCTTGAGCAGGACTAATCTTATTTAAAAGTACTTTTCTAAAATCAGGTTTTTCTTTAATACTTAAGATACTAGCACTACTAATAATTAAAAAATTATTTAACACTAGTATTTTTAATCCTAATGTATTTATTAAATCACCATTTCTTAAATTAATGTTTTTATCGTTTACGATTTTTTTATTAACATATATAGTTCCTGACTCTATTACTAAAGATGTAGCATCTGTTCTAGTTATTTTAAAATTTACATTACTATATGTAATATCCGCATCCTTTTCTCCAATAGTTATTTGTCCTGATTTAAATAGATATGTATCAGTTTTAACTAAGCTAGAATCATATACATATATAACGTAATCTTGATTCCCTCTTGTAATGGTATAGAAATGATTGTTTTCTAATTCTTGTTCAATAGGATTATTAGTTTTTAATTTTGAATAATTTGTAGAATATATAAACCATTTACTATCCTTCGCTTTGATATTTATAAGTTTTGATTCTTCATCAATATTTTCATCAAAGCTAAAGTTACCATAAACAGTTTTAGGCAAAGAAAAGGATAAAAGATCATCCTTTAAAAACAAATATATTTTCATCTACAATCACCCTCATTATCCTTTATTGATTAAGCTAGGAATCACTACATTTTCTATTTCAGTTCTTAATCTTGGAATTTCTTTTACAATTTTGTTAACGTCTTTATTTATAAGACTTCTATCTTCCATCTGAATTGAATTATCTAATACTTCTAAAAAGTTATTAAGAGATAGATTTATATTATCCAATAATTGGCATACTTCTTGAAGCTCTTTAACTGTATTAAGATTGTTATTCATTTGAATCTCCTATTTTTCTAAATAATGTATTTGTTAATTCTTGTGTTTCTACATAATCAGCTATTTTTTTATTTAAATAGTTAATCTCATTTTCATGATTTGAACTTATTAGTTTAAAGTTTTTATCTATTAAAGCGTTGTTATTTTCTATAACATCGTTATTTGAACTATCATAAAAAGTACATATTTCACCCAAACCAGACATAATACTTTCAAAGTATTCTAATTCACTTTTTCTATATGTATCTAAAATATTTACAAGACGAGTAAGCTCTTCAATGTTCATATAATTTGTTTTCATACTAGTTCCTCTTCTTTAATTATAGGTATATTTAAGTTTGTAAGCTTTGATTGCATAGTAATATTGATATCACTTACAGTTGTAAATAATTTATCTATAAATTCTTTTAGCTCTAAAGCAGACGAATGTATCGTTTTAAATTCATTTAATTCACGAGTTAATAAATCACTTGTTACGTTAATTCTTTCATATATTTTAATTATTTTTTCTAAATTATCGATTATTAAATTGAGCTCTTTTGTTAAATTATCGATACTTTGTAAATCAATTTTTATTTTGCCTTTTATAAATGACAATTCATTAATAAGTAGTTTTAATGAATTGATATATTCTTGTAAAGAATCAATAAAAAGATTTATATTTATTTTTTGTTTTTCTACTTCTTTCATCATTTGTTCACTTTTTTTATCATTCCAAATTGATGTTGATGAACCGATTAGATTATAATAACTTAAATGTTCTAGATTATATTTATCTAGGTTAGAACTTAATTTATCAATTACTATTTGTAATTCATTAGTGTCTAATATCATTGTTTCACCCCTAACAATTTAATCCAAATCTAAACTATCCAGGTTTAGATAGCTTAGATTTGGAGATAACCTATTGAAAAGGTTATTCTCCTGAGAATGCTCTTGCAGTTGAAGAAGCAAGCTCTTGATATTGTTCAGTAGTTTTACTTACGTATTGTTGAACTTCATTGTTCAAAGTGTTTATCACTTCAGACATTTTGTTTTTTATTTGAGTTAGAGAGCTAACCAAATTTTCTTGCATGTTTCCACCAATAAAACCGCTATCATTAACCGCATTAATAGTATTTGTAAGTTCTCCTTCTGCTTGTGATGAAATACTTACTAAACGATTAGCAATTGTTTGTGCATTAACATTAATACCTCTTACACCATTTATGTTTTCTTTAATCGCACTTACATCAATTTTAGTAGTTTTTAATGTAATTCCTGAGTCAGAAAAACTATTACCACTAGTGCTTGCCCATGCAGTTGCTGCACTTGATATAGATGCTACTATGTTTTCAAAAGATGTATTAATGCTATTTAATAGTTCATCAAATGTCGGTTTAAAACTGTTATTAAAGAATTCTACCGCATAATTACATGCCCACATGTTTGCCATCTCATCTACAAAGTTTCTCTGAATATCAACACTTAAAATGTTGTAAAGATTTTCGTAAGCTTTTTTGATTGAACCTAAAGAAGTTACTACCTCTGATTCATTATAGGCTAAACCATCTTCTATCATATATCCTACCTCCTAAAATGTTTTGTGAAAACGGTTATTCTTTGATATTTTCACACACTAATTATATCGTTCTTTAAGGAAGTTTGTCAAGGAAGACTGGTATTATTCAGGATAAAAATTTAAAAATAATTATAGAGGTTAAACATTTGAAAAAAACATTTTTCTCAATACTAAAAACCCTTCCATCGGTTGTTTCTAGAGCCGATGGAAGGGTTATCAAAGCATCTTAGATATTA
>CADBSQ010000090.1 GCA_902797415.1 uncultured Erysipelotrichaceae bacterium
AATTTTTTAAAATTGAGGAAACTCAATTCTTTTTGTCGTGTATATATTATCACATTTTTTTCTATTTGACAAAACTTAGATAATCATATATTTAAAATTTTTGTTCTTGCTATCATAAAATAAATACTTTATAATATCTTTGAGGAGAGTTTTATGGCTAATTATCAACTTTTTAAAGGTTTAACTGAGCAAGAACTTAAATCATTATACAAGTATCTTAATGTTAATGATAGAATTTTTAAAAAGAACATGACCATAATGTCTAATTTGAGTAATACGAATGAAATAGGACTACTAAAAAAAGGTACTGCATTATTGATAAAAATAGACTATAATGGTAATAGGAGTATCGTATCTTTGCTAAAAAAAGGTGAAATATTCGGTTCATTTTTAAATACAGGTAATGAAGAGTTAATAGTCCAATCTAATGATAACTGCGAAATATTGTTCTTAGAGTTTAATAGCTTATTTAAATATTCTAAATCAGAATGGTGTCAAAAGTTTATTAATAATTTATTCTATGCTTTATTCGATAAAATTAATTCTTCTAATAAAAGAATAGAAGTATTGATAAAAAAAACAATTAGAGAAAGATTAATTGATTATTTTCAAAGTTTACAAAAAGAACAGGCATCCAACGTAATTAAAATACCTTTTTCTAAAACTGAACTAGCTGAGTATTTAGCAATAGACAGGACTGCAATGATGAGAGAAATAAAAAAACTAAAAGAAGAAGGCTTTATTGAAGTCGATAATCGAAAAATAACTTTAATATACAGATAGAAGGGATAAAAATGGAAAATTTACTAGAATTTAAAAATAACAATTTTGCTTATGATGTTAATAATCAATTTATTGATTTTAACTTAGGAATTAGGAAAGGTGAAACTTCAAGTCTAATTGGACCAACAGGTTCAGGAAAAACAACTCTTTTAAAAATGATCTGCCATAAACTGCCAAATGATTGTGTGTATTATGATAATATTCTTTTAAAAGATTATAGTGCAGATGTACTAAAAAGAAAAATTATTGTCGTATTTGATTTGCCTTTTAACTCAAAAGTGGTTGAAACAGAGTTAAAATATTACCTAAAAAAATTGAATTATACTGAACAAGAAATCGATAATCGATTAGAAACAATTATTAAATATTTCGAATTAGATGGTTTGATAAATCAAAAAATTGAAAAACTAAATATTGAAAAAAAGTATTTAGTTAAAATATTAAGATTTTTAATTGTTAATCCTGATTTTTTTGCTATAGACGAGATTTTCTCTATACTTAATGAAAATGATAAGAAAAAAATAATTAGTTACATTAAAGAAAACGAAATCACTTTTTTAAATGTTATCAACAATCTTGAAGATACAAAATATGGAACAAGAATTATTATTATGGAAAAGTTTGTTAATATTTTTGAGGGCGACACTCTAAGTGTTCTAAAAACTGATAATATTATTAAAAGATTAGGATTCGCACTTCCACCAGTAATTGATTTGAGCATTGAACTTAATCATTATGGTGTTCTTAAAAAAGTATATACAAAAAAGGAAGAATTGGTGAATGAATTATGGAAATAGAGTATTCTAGATTTGAAGTTAATCCAGAAATATTTGGTGAAAAATTAATTACAGGTGTGTACGATTTGGATGGAAACTTTATATATCGAAACCTATACAGACTTGAAAAGTTAAAAATTAATAATATGCTTACAGTAAGATCATTTTTATTGCTAAGTAGTATGAATAAAAAGAAATATACTCTTGCCAAGAATTTATTAAATGATTTAGAGATCACCCCTCAAATGCGAAGAAAAAAACTTGTAAATCTTGCATTTGGTGATTATATAAAAGTTTTAATCATAAAAATGATTTTAAATTCTTCAAAAACAATAGTACTTAAAAATATTGAAATATCTTTTACCTCAAAAGAGTTAACAAATATCTTTCATGTCCTAAGAAGAAACTTAAAAAATTATCCTAAAAAAATAATATATATTAGTAAAAACATTAATTGTATAATACCAAATACAGATTACTATATTATTACAAAGGATAATAAAGTAGTTTATTCTGGAGATGATATTAATAGTTTGCCTGTAAAAACGGAATTAATGGAAATTGTAGATTTAGCAAATAAAAAAGGAGCAAAATTAAAGTACTATAAAGATGTTAACGATTTATTAAAAGCAATCTACAAAAATGTGGAAAAATGAAATATTTTATAATTTTTTCATATGATGGTTCTAAGTACAATGGTTTACAAAAACTTAAAAATGAATTAACCATACAAGGTGAGCTGGAAACCATACTAACTAGATTAAATGGAAAACAAGTGAATGTAAAATGTTCAGGTAGAACCGATAAAGGCGTACATGCATTAAACCAAGCAGCACATTTTTCCTTGGATAAACCACTTACTCCATTTAGATTAAGATATTATATAAATCGGATGACATCAGATTATTTATATGTAAAAAGTTGTGAAGTAATTAATGACGAGAACTTTCATTCTCGATTTTCTGTTAAGGAAAAAGAGTATGTCTATAAAATTAATACTGGCGAATATGATCCTATACTAAATGATTATGTATTCAACTATAATAAGAAAATAGATTTAGACAAGGTAGAGGAAGTTAAAGATTTATTTATAGGAATTCACAATTTTAAAGCATTCACTGTAGGTAAACATAATAACTATTATTGTGAGATATTAAATATAAATATTGAAAAACAAAAAAATTTAGTTATAATATCAATTTGTGGGAAAAGTTTTTTAACACATATGATAAGATATATTGTAGCTGCAATCTTGCTATATCAAGAAGGTACTTTATTCTCAAAGGATATTAAAACTATGTTTGAAAAAGGAACAAGAGTAATTGAATTTGAAAAAGCTCCAGCTGCTGGACTTTATCTAAAAGAAGTAAAATATTAAAAGGTGTGATTTATATGCTTATTAACAAACTTGAAAAAGATATAAAAAATATAATAGAAGGACTTGGAATAGATGTTGATGATGTTTCTGTTAACGAGTCCAATATGCATAATCCAGGTGATTACCAATATAATGGATGTATGAAATTAGCTTCCCAAAATAAAAAGAATCCAAAAGAATTAGCTGAAAAAATAGCAAATAAGCTTTCGGAAAACGACTCATATCAAAATATTACAGTAACTGGTCCAGGTTTTATAAATATATCATTTACTGATCAAGTCTTAATAGACTTTATTAATGGTGTTAAAAATGATTTTACTAAAAATACCTATAACGTTAATAATAAAACCGTATTTCTTGATTATGGAGGAGCAAATATTGCTAAAGAACTTCATGTAGGTCATATGAGAAGTGCAAATATTGGAGAAGCTTTTAAAAGACTCCTTAATGCTTGTGGTTACAAAACTATTAGTGATGTCCATTTGGGTGATTATGGTAAGCCTATGGGTCTAGTTATGCTCGAAATAAAAAAAAGAAACCCAGACTTAGTATATTTTGATGAAAACTATACTGGTGAGTATCCAACTGAAAGTCCTGTAACAGCAGAAGAACTAGCAGAAATCTATCCAGTTGCCAGCATTAAATCAAAAGAGGATAAAAATTACTTAGAAGAAGCAAGAAAATTAACCCTTGATTTGCAACAAAAGAAACCCGGTATATATGCTTTATGGCAACATATTAGAAATGTTTCAATTGAAAATATAAGAGAAACTTATGATTTACTAAATACTAGTTTTGACTTATGGGAAGGTGAAAGTGATGCCGGAGAATATGTCGATGAATTATTAAACTATTTGGAAAAAAACAATTATTTGCAAAATAGTGAAGGAGCTAAAGTAATATTTGTAAATGAGGAAACTGACAAAAAAGAGGTTCCTCCCATGCTACTTGTAAAATCAAATGGCGGAGTATTATATGATACTACTGAACTAGCTACTATTTATTCAAGAATGAAAAGATTTAAAATTGATGAAATGTGGTATTTGACTGATAATAGACAATCTCTTCATTTTTTGCAAACATTTAGGGCAGTCAAAAAAACAAAAATTGTACCAGAAAACATGATATTAAATCATCTTCCATTTGGAACAATAAATGGTAAAGATGGCAAACCATTTAAAACCCGTGACGGGGATGTTATGAGTTTAAACACGCTTTATAATCAAATTTATGATGAGTGTTACAAAAAAGTTTCAAGCATATCTGATGAAGAGGAAAAGAAACAGCTTGCAAAAATAATTGCTATATCAGCGCTTAAATTTTCTGATTTACTTCCTAATCGTGAAACAGACTATATATTTGATCCAGTCAAATTTTCTGATCTTAACGGCAAAACTGGTCCATACATACTTTATAATACTGTTAGAATAAAATCGATTTTTAAAAAAATAAATTCAGATATAGAAAATTATAAAAAATATAATAAAATATCAACCTCTGCAGAAAGAAAAATAATACTTCACTTATTAAAATTACCATATACTTTAAAAAGGGCAATTGAAATAAAAGAAATAAGTGAATTGACAGAGTACGTTTACAAATTAACTAACTTATATAGTTCATTTTATAATGATAATTATATTTTAAGTGAAAAAGACACATCAAAAAAAGAATCATGGATAGTTTTAAGTGATATAATCCTTAAAACGAATATCTTTATTTTAAACATACTAGGAATAGAGATTCCAAATAAAATGTAAAGGAGAGTTAAATGAAAGTTAAGGTTTTAATTTTGGGACCATTTGATACAAATTGCTATATTTTAGAAAAGGATCACAAAGTTTTAATTATTGATCCTGCAGATGAAAAAGATAAAATAATAAAGCTTGTTGGTAATGATAAAGTAGTTGGTATAATTGTTACTCATTATCATCCAGATCATGTAGGAGCCTTAGAGGCAATTAAAAAACATTATAATGTGCCTGTTTATGATATTAAAAATTTAAAATTAACTAATAATAATATAGATGGTTTTACTTTTGACGTAATTCATACACCAGGACATAAAAATGATCAAATCACTATTTATTTTAAAAAAGAATCATCAATGTTCTGCGGTGATTTTATATTTTATGGTTCAATTGGAAGATGGGACTTACCAGAAGGAGATTTTTCTAAAATGAAAAAAAGTATAAAAAATATTCTTACGTATCCACTAGACACTAAAATATATCCTGGTCATGGTCCTATGACTGTATTAGGTAATGAAGCATTTACCTTGAATTACTTTATGAATTCAGATTTTTACTAGAGAAAGAGTGATTATATGGACAAAATAATAATAAAGGGCGCAAGAGAAAATAATCTAAAAAATGTTGATATTGAAATACCAAAAAATAAATTTATTGTAATGACAGGTGTGTCAGGTTCTGGTAAAAGTAGTTTAGCATTTGATACAATTTATGCTGAAGGTCAAAGGCGCTATGTTGAAAGCTTAAGTGCATATGCTAGACAGTTTTTGGGTGGAACAGAAAAACCTGATGTAGATTTAATAGAAGGTTTAAGCCCAAGTATTTCTATTGATCAAAAAACTACCAGTAAAAATCCGAGAAGTACAGTGGGAACTGTAACGGAAATATATGATTACTTACGCCTTTTATATGCTAGAATAGGTACTCCAATTTGTCCTGTTCATAATATTCCTATTAAAAGTCAAAGTGTTGATGAAATAACAAATAAAATACTGGAATATGAAGAAAATACTAAAATAATAATAATGTCACCAATCATAAAAGGTCAAAAGGGTGAACATAAAAACATTTTTGATAATTTAAGAAAAAACGGCTTTACCAAGATAAGAGTTGATAATGAAAATTATGACTTAAGTGATGACATAACTCTAAGTAAGAATAAA
The DNA here is from genome assembly GCA_902797415.1 of uncultured Erysipelotrichaceae bacterium. Classification (GTDB taxonomy): domain Bacteria; phylum Bacillota_I; class Bacilli_A; order RF39; family UBA660; genus RUG11867. The sequence continues at coordinate 5,852 of CADBSQ010000090.1, forward strand.
AAACATAACATTGATGTTATTATAGACAGAATTAAGATTAAACAAAATGATAGTTCTAGGTTAGCAGAGGCAATTGAACAAAGTGCTAAATTGTCTGATGGTAAAATATTAGTAAACATAAACAATGAAAAAGAAATTATGTTTAGTGAAAATTACTCATGCCCATATTGTGACTTCTCTTTACCAGAATTAGAACCTAGAATGTTTTCATTCAATAATCCTTTTGGTGCTTGTGAAGAATGTCATGGCCTTGGGGTAAAAAAACAAATAAGTTTGAATTTAATAATACCAGATAAAGAAAAATCTTTAGCAGACGGTGCTATAAAAGGATTAAATATTGATGCAAATATAGCAGCAACTGAGTTAGAAACAGTAGCTGCATATTATGATATAGATCTTTATGCACCAGTAAAAAAACTATCTAAAGATAAGCTTGATATCATACTATATGGAAGTAAGGTACCTCTAGAGTTTAAATATACTTCAAAAAACGGTAATACTAGAAACACAGTTGATTACTATGAAGGAGTTGTCAATAATCTAGAAAGAAGATATATAGAAACTAAAAGTAATTGGATTAGAGAATGGATTGAAAACTATATGGTTGACACTACTTGTCCAAAATGTAGTGGTGCAAGACTTAGAAACGAAGTATTATCAGTGAAGGTCGGTAATAAGAACATTTATGAAATATGTCTCATGAACATAAAAACATTAATATCTTTTTTTGACAAATTAAAGTTAAATAAAGAACAGCAGACTATATCAAATTTACTACTTAAAGAGATTAATAATAGATTAAGTTTTCTATCTAATGTTGGATTAGAATATTTAACACTTGAAAGAAGTTCCGGAACTTTATCTGGTGGAGAATTGCAAAGAATTAGATTAGCAACACAAATTGGAAGTAGACTTACAGGCGTTTTATATGTTTTAGATGAGCCAAGTATAGGCCTTCATCAGAGAGATAATGATAAACTAATTAAGTCATTAAAAGAAATGAGAGATATAGGTAATACTTTGATCGTAGTAGAACACGATGAAGATACTATGAGAGAAGCGGATTTCTTGATAGACATAGGACCTGGAGCTGGTGATGCCGGTGGAGAGATCATGGCTTTTGGTACACCACAAGAAGTAGAGAAAAACCCTAATTCTTTAACTGGCAAATATTTAAGTGGAAAAATGAAAATTGATGTTCCTAAAACAAGAAGGAAAGGAAATAATAAATTCATTGAAATAAAAGGAGCGAAAGAAAACAATCTTAAGAATATTAATGCTAAAATACCTCTTGGTAAATTTGTTTGTGTCACAGGAGTATCTGGTTCAGGGAAAAGTACTTTAGTAGATGAAATACTTTACAAGGGATTAATGCAAAAAATTTATAATTCTAGAGTTGAACCGGGAAAACATAAATCATTAAAAGGATTAGAAAATATTGA
>CADBSQ010000091.1 GCA_902797415.1 uncultured Erysipelotrichaceae bacterium
ACAATCTGTATAAACAATACTTAACTGTGCTGAATTATTATTTATTTTTTCATTGTTTGTGTTTGATACAGACATAGCAAAATAAGCAGAAGTTACTGCTAAGCAAAGAATTATAATTGTTATTAAGGTTATAACTATTGTTTTTCTTATTTTTTTATTCATAAGAAGACCTTTCTATTTTGTTATTATTAACCGAAAACATATGGATCTTCTGCTGAACCATTTCCACCTGTTATTATAGCAGAGGAGTTCAAAAATGCTGTAGGTCGAGCAAAATAGATGCCACTAGTTGCAACAAAGCCAAGAGCTCCGTTAGAATTAATATAATGTGCAATAAAAGAATTTGTTGAGTAAGGGGTTAATAACCATTGTGGAGAAGATGATCTCCAAAAAGTATTTATATTACAAGAGCTGATATAGTTTACTAAATCAATAGTTAAACACCTAGTTCTAGCGTCACCACCAACTGCAAGACCATAGTCACTTGGATAAGGTAGTGCTACCTTTCCTGTCCAAGAAGTAGCTCTTGGACATGCTCCATCATTGCATACTTCGCCATTTTCACTTCCCCATACACTAGTTCCTCTTTCATATCCATATATTGCTCCCGCAGTTACATTATATGAATTATAACCCCCTAAACTCCATTTAGCATTACCAATTAATTCCTGTGACTTAGCTGATAATCCAAATGTATAAGTATACGCTCCCGTTAAACTATTGTTTGAGCCCCTATACCACATTGTATTTGCTGTGAGTGTTGTATCCAAATAATCGCCATTTAACTCTCTCATTAAATCAGCCTGGGTCCAATCGTTTATTCCTTTACCAGAATTTATTTCATTTGCTGACGAATCCCATGAATAGCTGTTAATAAATCCGTTCTTTGCTATTTTTATCCTTGTTTCTTTATTCCCTGTGCCATCATCTATATTATTCATTACTCCTATTATTCTCCAAGATTCATTATTAAATGAAGCATAATTGCAAGGATTTGATCCCACATATCTTAAATTATTATCCACTGTTCCATCGTATGCAAGTGTATTTGTACAGCTTGCTCCATCTGGTGCTTCTTTTGTAATTACATCTGTTGTATTGGTTGGTTCACCCTCAACTATCTTTTTTATTTTTGTGGTAGCTAATTTGTATTCTTGGGCTACCTCTACTTTGACTTTTATTTTCGCAGTAAAGCTAGAATTGCTTTCACTATTTAAGTTCTCTACCGTAATTCCATCATTTAACCAAAGTTTAATATTTTCTGTTATACTTTTCTTATCTAGCATTCCCGTTTTTAATATATATGACTGCGTATAACCTTGATCAATCGTCCCATCCATTGTATTAGTTGGTACTGTATCTAATCTTTGGCTATAACCACTACTTGTTGATACGTTTATAAATTTTGAATTAAACGAATTATTTTTAACATTTAAAATAACATAATATTTAATCGGTTTATCACATGTATTTGTTAGAGTAAAATTATATGGGTTTGTACTCTGTCCTTCATTTTCATTCATTGGTACAGCATTTTCTATACTTATTGAATCTCCATCAGTGAATGTGGTATTGAAACATCCACCAACAAATGTATTATCATCAGCTTGATTCTTTGAAACATAGAAGTATCCATAAGAAACTAATACTAAAAATAGTATTGAAACAAGTACAACTACATAAACTCTTACTTTTATATTTGACTTCGCTAATTCGTTTTCTTTAGTCATGGTAACCTCCAAACTACTTAAATGTTTTCTATCCTAAAATATATGGATTTTCAAGAGATCCATCTCCACTAGATATTATAACTTCTGGTTTTAGATATACTACTGGATTCATTGATAAAATACCTCCAGCGTCATCCAAATAATTTTGTGCAATAATAACTTCACTAGGAGAATTATCGGCAGGTGTTATCGTGCCTAAAAAATATGTAGAACTGCTAATCCAATTGTCAATAGAACAATCAGCATATTCATATTGTTTCCACCAATTAAATGCATTTGATTCTAAACAGGCGCTATGATTTGATCCGCCAGATGCAAAACTATAGTCACTTGGATATATCAAGCCTACTTTCCCTGTCCACTGTGTTGGTCTTCCACTATATACTGTGGTTCCCCTTTCATATTCATAAAGCTTTGCGGGTGTTCCCTCGCCTGATGAATTTGTACTCTGACTGCTGGTACCACCTAAATACCATAAGGCATCATCAATTAAGTTTTGAGAGGATAAAGTTAAACCCTTAGTGTGATCATACACTCCTGTTTGTTGATTATTTAGACCATTGTACCACATTGTGTCTGCTGAAAGCGTAGTATCCAAATAATCACCGTTTAATTCATTTTTTATATCTGCTTGGGTCCAATCATTTATTCCATTTGTGTTACCTGTATCCCATGAATAGTTTCCTAAACTTGCTCTTACGAGCTTTATTCTTGTCTCAGGCATATTTCTATTATTCACTACATTGTTCATCACACCTATAATTCTCCAGCCATTTACAAGGTCTTGTCTTTCCTGACAAAAAGATTCTTCCTCATCTGGGTCATTATCTAACTCACATTCTGCTTTACTAGCATAATCATAATCTGAAAAACGTACTCCTAGAGCATCTGCTAGAATCCATTTTTTTTCAATTACTGGAGTTTCACCGTTAAATAAAACATAATTACAAGGATCAACTCCTACATACCTTAGGTTGTTGTCTACAGTTCCATCATACGCAAGTGTATTTGTACATGTTGCTCCCTCTGGTGCAGTCTTTGTTATCACATCTGTTGAGGATGAATTAGCGCCTGATACTAAGTTTTTAATTGCACTTGATCCAACCATTCCAAATCTTGCTTTTACGAATATTTTCCCCTTCCATGTTTTGTTTTTTACTGTTTCAACAGTTCCTGCTTCATTAGCCCATACTTTTAATTCAAAACTTTTATTTGCACCACCTAATAGCTCTCCGGTTTTAATTTTATAGCTATGCGAGTATCCACTAGTTGGATTATCAGTTGGAAAAGAATTTAATACCTTTGGGTCTGAATTATTGAATGATATGCTAGCTAAATTGTCTGCAACAGTATTCCCTGTTTCAGTTTGCAAGTATATATCATAAACCACTGATTCTGATTCATTATTTTGAATTTTAAAAGAATAACTAGGCTGTAATAAACCTTCTTCATCAGTCATTGGGTACATTTGATTAATTGTTATACCACTCGAAAGATCCGTATACGTAATATCCGGAGTTCTCGCATCCGCTCCTCCACTAGTGGTATAATTATTTTCTTCAGTTATACTTGGTGTAAAATATGAAAATGATAGAAATAGTATTCCTGCGATTATAACCGTTATACTAGATATTATAACTATTTTCTTTGATTTAATATTATCCTTTTCCATAAAAGCCCTACTCTCTATTAAAATTATACTATCAA
>CADBSQ010000092.1 GCA_902797415.1 uncultured Erysipelotrichaceae bacterium
ACTGATCCACTCTTTGTAGTAGATTTAAAAGATGAAACAAATCCTAAAGTATTAGGTGAACTTCATATACCAGGATACAGCAGCTACTTGCACCCATATGATGAGAACCATTTAATTGGAATTGGTATGGAAACAGAAGAGACTGTAAATAGAGATGCATACGGCAAAGTGATTAGCACAAGTGCAATAGTTACTGGCATGAAAATGAGCTTGTTTGATGTAAGTGATGTTACAAATCCTAAAGAAATATCCAAAACTGTTATTGGAGATAGATACACATTATCAAGTGTTTTAACTAATCCAAAGGCACTGTTGTTTTCAAAAGAGAAGGAACTACTCGCAATTCCAGTTAACAACTATGATGAAGAATTTGAAGTAGACGAAACTGATAAAGTCTCTGATGAAATAAATGATTTTAATAGAAGAAATAAAAACCGAAAAAGTGAAGGATATTTTGTATATAACATAAACCTAGAAGATGGCTTTAAACTAAAGGGCTCCATAACACATGAGATAAATAAAAATGATGTAGATGAATACTATTGGCGATATAATTCAAAACTTCTTAGAGGATTATACATTGGTGACAATTTAATCACAGTATCGGAAGACGAAATAAAAATAAATGACTTAAATAACTTAGATTTACTAAGTGAACTAAAACTAAAATAGGAGGAATTACAATGGGAAAAATTGAAAAAAATAGCTCTGTTATGCCTGCTTGCTCTCTAACTTTAGGCATTATCTCAATACTTAGTGCATTATTTTGGTATATTACATTACCAACAGGTATTTTAGGACTAATCTTTGGTGTTAAAAGTTATAGACAATTTAGAAGCAAGTTGGGACTTGCAGGGTTAATTACATCAATTATTGGATTATCTTTATTTGTATTTATTTATGTTTCTTTAATTATTCTTTTAATGATTAATAATTATTAGGCGATCTTATGAGCATAGTTGAAGTTAAAAATCTTTCAAAGATTTATAAATACAAAGTTAAAGATAAAGACAAAGGATTCATCTATAATCTTTTTAACGAAAAAGAAAAAGAAGTAAGAGCAATAAGTAATATATCATTTACAGTAGAAGAGGGGGAGACAGTTGCGTTTATTGGTCCTAATGGAGCAGGTAAATCCACAACAATTAAAATGCTAACAGGAATTTTATACCCTGATAAGGGTGAAATAAGTGTCTGTGGTTTAACTCCAATAAAAGATAGAAATGCACTTTCATATAATATTGGAACTGTTTTTGGTCAAAGAAGTCAGCTTCTACCTAATCTTCCATTAACAGAAACTATGGAAATGTTTGGTGCGATGTATGATATGGAAAAGAATGCCATAAATAAAAGAATTAAAGAGCTATCCAAACTATTTGGCTTAGAAGAATTCTTGGATCAACCCGTAAGAAAACTATCTTTAGGACAAAGAATGCGTGCAGAAATTGCTCTCTCGCTTTTACACAGACCAAGAATAATATTTTTAGATGAACCTACTATTGGATTAGATGTTGTCTCTAAAAAAAGCTTAAGAGATCTATTACTCAAAATAAACAAAGAAGAAAAAGTAACTATATTTTTAACAAGTCATGATACAGAAGATATTCAAAGCATATGTGATAGATGTATAATTATTAGTAAAGGAAAGTTAATAATTGATACCTCAACTAAAAAACTTTTAAATGATTACTTAAAGAATAAAAGTATCATTATAACTCCTAATGCAGAGTTTACAGAATATCCAGATCTTTTAGATGGCATGAGTTACACCAAAAAAGATAAAAACCAAATAATAGTTAATATTGATCTTGAAAAAATACATACTCAAAAAGCACTTCAACATTTAATCAAATTATTTGATATCGATGATATAAACATTGATAATGAGTCGCTAGAAAGTATAATTAGGAGCATCTATGAAAAAGCTTAAGTTCCCACTTAAAGTATCAAAAATATTTATGAAAAATCAGATGCAAGACAATACTAACTTAATATTAGATGTATTCAATATGGTATCAAGATGTTTAGTAGTATTCCTTTTATACGCATATGTTTTTAATCTAAAGGGCGGAATTGTAAACGGAACAGACTATAAAACTACCATGTGGAGTATGTTTATATACTTTTGTATTATGACACTTAATTTAAGAAAAGTATATGACGAAATAATGAAAGAAGTTAAATCAGGAAATGTGGAAATGTCCTTAAACAAACCATATAGTTATTTAACAATTAGTTTTTTCAAGATAATTGGTAAAGGTTTATTTTCATTTTTATTTATTAGTTTAGTTGGTTTAATTATGATGATTATATTTATAGGTTATCCAAATGTAAATTATTTTCATTTTATACCAATGTTTATAACTACATTCTTTTTAGGTCAAATATTAGCTTTGCTAGTATATGGATTAATTGGAGTGTTAGCATTTTTTATTCAAGATGTTAAGCCAATATATTGGATTGTAGATAAATTTGTTATGGTACTAGGTGGTAGTTACTTGCCAGTATCAATGTTTCCACCCTTTATGAAATTATTGGCATTTATTAGTCCTTTTGGAGCAATAAACTTTGCGACAAGTACAGTATATTCTTCATTTGAAAGTGAATACCTAATAAGAACTTTACTTCAAGTAACATGGATTTTTATCTTTGGTATTATATTATACTATGTGTATAAAAAGTCTTTAGAAAAGTCAATGGTAAATGGTGGTTAAATATGAGTGATATCAAATTTGCTTTAACAAGCATTAAAAAGAATTTTAGAAATGAAAAAGAACTAAGAATATCATTCTTAATATCAATTTTAGGAATGGTTTTAAATAATGTTGCTTTTCTAATAATATGGTATTACTTTGGAAAAACAATAGGGATCATAAATGGATGGGAACCACTTGATATATTGGGTTTATTTGCTTTTTCTGGTATTAGTTATGGGTTAGTTGAAACGCCATTTCAGGGTATTTTTAAACTACCAACATATATTGCTTCAGGAGTGTTTGATAAGTTTTTAACAACACCAAAAAATATACTTATAAAAGTTTCTACTTCTGCACTTAGTACTAGTGCAATTGGGGACTTATTATATGGATTAGTTTGTTTTGTAATGTTTGCAATATTTAGGAAATTAACTGTGTTTCAATTATTTCTTGCTTTTTCATTGATGATAATTACTTCTATAATTTATTATTCGTTCTCGCTTATATGCATGAGCATATCTTTTTATCTAATGGAAGGGGAGAATGTTTCTGAAGGATTACATAATTTGTTTTTAAGTAATAGCTTATACCATGGAGGAGCATTTACTGGAGCATTGAGATTTATCTTTATATTCCTCATCCCATCGTTATTACTTGGTGCAGTCCCAGTAGAAATTATAATTAATATGTCACTTATTCAATTTATTATGATAATACTGCTCACTATATTTTGGTTTATATTATCTATATTATTCTTTTATAAATCGATTAGAAAATATGAAAGCAATAACTTTTTTGGATTTGGTCATTAAAAGGAGGTAATTATGTACAAAGAAGATATTGAATTAGCAAAAAAGGCAAGATTAAATGCGTATTCTCCATATGGAAAATATTATGTAGGTGCTTGTCTAAGGTGTAAAGATGATACAACGTATTTAGGGTGTAACATTGAAAATCATGGAATTCAAGCAATATGTGCTGAAAGAACTGCTTTTGCGAAAGCATTATCTGAAGGTAAAAGAGATTTTAAATCAATCGCTATTGTAGGTGCTCCTATGGACGCAGAAGCAACAGATATATGTTTTCCTTGTGGATACTGTAGACAATTTATAAGTGAATTTATTGATGAAGATTTTAAATTTATTTTTGAAGATAATGGAGAAATAGTAGTATATACAATCGATGATTTGTTGCCTAATAGGTTTGAATTTTAACCATTAAAATAAATAATATGGAGTATTCCATATTTTTATTTTGCTAAATATATACAAAAAAACTAATTCATTTCTGAATTAGTTATTTATCAAAACTCGAAAAATTCGATCAGTACTCTTTATGGTACACCCAGAGGGAGTCGAACCCCCAACCTTTAGATCCGTAGTCTAACGCTCTATCCAATTGCGCTATGGGTGCATAAAAGTAAAACCCTATTAAAAGGGTTGTTTTTTTCTTCCTGGTGGCACCAACTGGAATCGAACCAGTGACACAAGGATTTTCAGTCCTCTGCTCTACCGACTGAGCTATGGTGCCAAAAATGGCGGTTCGTACGGGATTTGAACCCGTGATCTCCTGCGTGACAGGCAGGCGTCCTGGACCCCTAGACTAACGAACCATGGTTGCGGGCGAAGGATTTGAACCTACGACCTCCGGGTTATGAGCCCGGCGAGCTACCGCTGCTCCATCCCGCGATAAATATTTCAATGGCGGAGAAAGAGGGATTCGAACCCCCGCGCCGTTTCCGACCTCCTGGTTTTCAAGACCAGTCCCTTCAACCGAACTTGGGTATTTCTCCGTTTTTTAAGAACACCTAGATTATAACACAACATATTTTAAGGTGTCAACCTTAAATTTCAATATATTTACCAGTATTATCCATTTAATATAAATATCCCAAAACGAAATTATTATATCATCTAGAATATAATTTACAATCTTATGTATTATTAATTGACAATCTTTAGAAAATAAGTATAATAATTGTACATTAAATATGAAGGAGATTGTAATAATGAAAGTAATAATTCCTAAAATGGAAGAAAAGCTTGAAGAACTAGAATCTAGTTTTTCCAAAATGGACGTTAACACTAAATCAATGAAAACATTTAGTGAACTACACGTTATTTTAGAAAAAGTTAAAAAGGGTGAAATAGAAAATTATACAGACTTAATAGAAAGATTTAATCGGCTAACAACAGAATTAACAGAAAGAAAAGATTTTTTAGAAAAGAGTTATCAAAGACTTCAGAATGTTGCCTTGAGATTTGCAAATTTTGATATTGATATTGTAAATTCTTATACATTTGCAGAAACAGATTTATACTTAACAGCAATTAAAGGAGCCGATACAAATGACCAAGAATATGTTAACTATTCGTGGCAAACAACTATGGCTTTATCGACTATAAAAGAATTAGAGAATTTAGCAGATAGAATCGACGGAATATTGAATAGACTTAAACAGTTAGAGTTACAATTCTGCTTAATTGGAGTAAACATTCGCGAAATACCTGACTATCAGACAGTTCAAAACTCAATCAAACTTCTTAAAGAAAATTTTTTATTGCTGTCTGTAATGGAAATAATCACAGAAAAAATTGAACCTGCATTGAATCATATGGAATCAACTATTGCGTTTTACAACACTGTAAATTCCAGCTTGAATGAATTATTATCAAAAATACCTGAAGCTGCTTCCATTAGTTCCTATAGGAAACTGTTAGCTATTATAGAAAGTCAAAAAGATTTAGGAATAGGAAGAATAAGCAGCCAAGAATTTATTGAGAGAATGCATGATTATTCGGTTGAAGCACCTGAAAAAGATGTAACTAATGACCAAAAAGATAATACAGATATAAAAAGATTAATCAGATATTTTTTACAAGAAAATCAGAAAGCTTATGATTTAATTCTATCAAGTTTTAACCATGAAAACATCGAACAAACTAAAGAAGACAACGAAGAAAGTCTAATAGCATATTTACTAAAAGAACGTCAAAAGGCTTTTGATTTAATCCTATCAAGTTTCAGTCATGAACAAGGTGAAGAACTAACTGAAAAGACTACAAAACAAAGTTTATTTGAATACTTTTTACAAGAGAACCAAAAAGCATACAATTTATTTATGGATAGTTTCAGTGACGATGAAAAAAAGCCAAAACAATAAGAGTAATGGGTTTTTATAAGAAAGGATTAAAAATATGGTACTAATAGCAAATATAAATACTGATTTAGCTAACCTAGACGTTAGCTTTGCAAGCCTAGGTGTAGATACTAATGAAATGTCAGATTTTTCTGAATTAAAAAAACTCGTCAAAGATATAAATCATAATTCATATAGTGCAGATGATTTACATTGCAAAAAAATTCTACTAATAAATGTCATTGTTGAATCATTAAATCAAAAACTTAAAATACTAAACGAAATAGCTGAAAGCTTTGAAGATGTTGATAATGACTATAGAGTAGCTGGTATTACATTAAAAGATAAACCGGCTTTTGAAGAACTAAGAGATAAAATAAATTTACTTAAAAAACTCATTATTGAGCCAAGATTTAATATATTAGTTTCAGATCTTGTTAAAGAAATTAAAACATACTTAGATGATTTAAAAGATAGAGCTAACAAACTAAGTGACTATCTTTCTCAAATTTCAGAAATTAAAAATAAATATCATAGTGTAGATATTTCTCCAGAGTCAATACCACCATATAAAGAATTAATAACATATATAGAATTTTATAAAACGTATATTACGAATAAAAAGAATACTTTGGATGAATCATATTTACAAAGCTTAACTATTTTAATGGATAAAAAAATAGCAAGTTTAGAAAACCGATTTAGTATTTACAACACTTATCGCTCTAATCTATTTCAATTATTTGAAAAATGTAAAGAGCATGGCATAGACATAGATAGTACAGAAGAAGCTGGAATTCTTACATTATATTTAAATTCATTAAAAACCATAATAAAAAATACTAGTGAAAAAGATCAAATTCAAGACATAATGAGGCTTTTTTCTACAAATTATTTTCAAAAAGAAGAAAAGAAACCAACTATTTAGTTTCTTTTTTTATTTTTATAAGTTCTTTCTTAGTTAAATGTTTAACTATCTTATAATCTTTTACTAAGTAACAATCCTTTAAATTAGTAGACCCCAATATATAACTATTATTTTTTTTAGTATCTTTATACGTTGACGTTTTATATAAAGTTTTACCTCTAATTTTTCTATACACCTTATCAACATTAGTATCTTTAAAATCAGAACTAACAAATATATAAAAGTTATTTGTTTTATTATTAAAATAATTTAATGCTTCCCTATATGATTTAGGATCAATGTCTTTATTAACTATTACTGCATTTAAATGATTAAATTCTATATTAAGAGGAGTCTTTATGCGAATTTTGTTAATCATCTGTTTAAAAGTTTTACCTTTTACATATAGAGGTTTAACATTTTTATTTGAAAAAAATATTTTTATGTCACAAGATTCATTTGTACAATTAACATTTATGGTAGAAGCAAGGGCAATATTATCTAACTCATAATAATGGCAACCAGTAAGAAGTAGTAACATTATAATAATAATTATTCTTTTCATAAGTATCTACCTTTTCTAAGATTTAATCTTTTTAAATAGATTAGAACCATAACAAATATCAAACCAATACCATATAATCCTGAAAATGATGCAACTAATAATGTAATTATTCGAAGTAACCTAATAAATGCTACAAATTTTGTTTCAGTAAATATAAGACTCGTTACAAATGTTATAGCAATAACGATAATCATAATAGGGCTTACAATACCAGCATTTACCGCGGCATCACCTATAATTAAAGCACCTAAAATACTTGAAGCACTACCATAAGTATTCGGAAATCTAATATCAGTTTCTCTTAGAATTTCGCAAACAAATAACATAAGTAGAGCTTCTACCAAAGAAGGAAAGGGAACACTTAATCTTTGTTCAATTAAATTAACAAGAAGTCTTGTTGGTATAAGTCCCGTGTGAAATCTTATCAGTGATAAATATATAGCAGGAGTTAAAATAGTTAGAATTAAACACATTATACGTAAAAACTTTACAAAACTATCATGAGTTTGATAATTAACCATTAAAGAAAGAGGAACATCAAGTATTAAACAAAAGGGATTATTATCAACCATAATAATAACATAACCACCTAATAAAAAGTTAGAACAAATACTAGGCTTCTCACTTTTTAAAACAGTAGGAAATAATCTGCTTTTATTGAATAAATCAAATAAAACGTCTTGATCATTAATATCACTTTGTAAATTATTTAGTTTATTTCTAATATTCTTAATATAACCCTTATCACATTTATTATCCATGTAAATAAGAGAAACTGTTTCTTTTGTATTAATGCCTATATAATAATTAATTTGTTTTAAATTGCTTGTTTTTATTTTTCTTTTAAGTAGACCTAAATTCTTTTGAAAGTTTTCACAAAATGAATCCTTTGCTCCATACATACTAACATCTGTGCTAGGTATATTAATACCTCTATCTAGATTTGCTTTAACTTCTACACTATAAATATCATTTTTGTAAAAAACTAAACAAAAACCATTTTCTAAATAGTTAGTTATCTCTTCAAACTTTTTAACCTTTAATAGTTTAGGACTAGTTATTAAGTTTTCAATGTTTTCAAAAGACTTATTTTTAACAATATTTTTAATTATATATTCATAAATTGATAATGAATCACACAACGATTCAAAAAAAACTATATGAACATTACCAATTTTTCTTCTAATTAAATCATTATTACCCTTATATATGGTTAATATTTTATCTAAATACACTTTATTCACCAATATTAGTATGTTCTTTTTATGTTAAATAATGTAAATAATTAAAAAAGTATATCCAATTTGCTATAATTTTGATAAAATGTAATTAGAGGAGATTTATATGAGGTTTTTAGTTAATGGACATAGCGTTGCATTTATGGGCTTTATAAGTTTTTTAGTAAGTTTATGTTTGGTTCCCATTTGCAAAAGAGTTTCATTTCATGTAAACGCACTTGATTATCCAAATGAAAGAAAAGTACATAAAAAACCAATGCCTCGTTTAGGTGGTTTGGCTATCTTTTTGTCATTTCTAATATGTTATATGTTTTTCGGACAAACAACTAGTCAAATGCTTTCAATTATAATAGCAAGTTTTATTATTATTTTGTTTGGCATTGTTGATGATATTAATCCACTAAGGGCTCGGTTTAAACTTATTGGTCACTTAATTGCATCTTGTATAATTGTCTTTTATGGTAACGTAATTTTACAAGACATTTATATTTTTAATTATTATATTAATTTTGGTGCACTCGCAAAACCATTAACTATATTCTTTATTATAAGCTGCATTAATGCGATAAACTTAATAGATGGTATTGATGGTTTAGCAGGAGGAATATCCTCAATATACTTTTTTACAATTGCAGTAATCGCTTATATAACAAATCGTATTGGTGGATTAGACATTGCACTTAGTATTATTATGTGTGGTGCTACCTTAGGATTTTTAGTATTTAATTTTCCACCAGCAAAGATATTTATGGGTGATACTGGTAGTCAGTTCCTAGGATTTATGATAGCCATCATATCACTTCTAGGATTTAAGAATGTAACGTTTAGAAGCTTTATTGTACCAATAGTAGTCCTTGCAATACCAATATTTGATACATTATTTGCAATACTTAGAAGAACTCTTAAGGGAGAATCAATTGGTACGCCTGATAAAGAACATTTTCATCACCAGCTTCTAAAAATGAAGTTTTCAACACGCACAACAGTTTTAACTATTTATTTTATAGATGCTGCCTTCGCGCTTGTTTCAATATTTTTAACGATAGGAGATAATAAGTTAGCATCTTACATATATATCATACTACTTATAGTGTTAATATTCTTAGTAGTTAAAACTGATATACTATTCGAACATAAAAAAAAGAACAAATAGCTTACCGAGTTGGTAAGTTTTTTTATGAAAAAATATTTAATAATAAACAAATTAAAAATCTTGAAAAAAGTTCCTGCTTGTTATAAAATTAAATTATAAGAAAGTAGGGCAACAATGAACACAGATAAAAAAAACAAAATAATAGCAATATTTATAACAGTAGCAGCATTTTTAGTACTAGGAGGTATAGGTTTTGCCTTCTTTAGCGCAAGTGTATCAAATGCAAACAATGAAAAAATACAAACAAGTACAGCAACCATGTCTTTAAAATTTGACGATGGCGACAATGGAGTAGGCGGTACTCTAAATTTAGGACAATCTATTGTAAAAAAATTCACACTAGAAAATACAGGTACGGTAGATGCCTATGGAAAG
>CADBSQ010000093.1 GCA_902797415.1 uncultured Erysipelotrichaceae bacterium
GACCACAAGGTATAAAATATTTCTTTACTTGTAAAGAAGTTTTCTCGGCATAAAAAATGTGTTTGATTTAATAACTTAATTCCCATCAATGATGAAATCGGGAACTTTGAATTTTATTCAACATTTTTAGTATTTTGCTTGCATTTTTGACTAATATGTGGT
This sequence comes from uncultured Erysipelotrichaceae bacterium, assembly GCA_902797415.1. GTDB lineage: Bacteria > Bacillota_I > Bacilli_A > RF39 > UBA660 > RUG11867. The sequence continues at coordinate 163 of CADBSQ010000093.1, forward strand.
AATATAACACGCAAAAATTATTTTTTTTGGAAAAAAGGGCGGTTGAAATGGAAAAATACAATAAAACAAAGTATGAGTATTTATACGAGAATAATAAGGACTATATGGATTATAATGCATTAACATTTGGTAACAGAATTATTACTTTTGAAGAAATGCACTATAAAATTGAGGAATATAAAAATTTATTGTATTCAAAAGGAGTAAGAAAAGGTGATATTATTGGTATTTGTGCCTTTAATACACCAGAGGCGGTTTATCTTTTGTACGCATTAGATAGACTAGGCGCAACAGTAGTTGGATTTAATCCAGTTGATAGTTTTGAAAACAAAGAAAAAATTAAAAGTCAAATAGAATTAATAAAACCAAAAATGGTTGTAAGTGTGGATGTATGCTTTAAAAGCTTTAAAAGTCTAGAAAATGGACTAAACTTTTCTACAGTTTTATATTCACCAATGGAATCAATTAACGACAAAATAGAACGTTTGAAATATAGGTTAGCTCAACTAAAAACCAAGAGTTTGATAACTTCAAAAGATAGTAACTTATTACTAGCAGAAATTGATTCTTTGGAAGCTAAAATTGCTGAATACAAAGAAGATAGAATTAGTGATATTTTATTTACTGGGGGTACAACGGGAACGCCAAAAGGTGCTATGCAAACAGCTAGAGGTTTAAACTCTTTAGTTGAAGGAATGAACTCAATATTTACACCGGAGCCTGGAATGATTCATTTAGGAAATATACCTATTGCTCATATGGCTTATGGACAATCTCTTTTACATTATGCTTTATGTAATAACATGACATTTGCCTTAACTCTTAAAGGCTTACCAAAAGATTTTTATTCCGAACTTAAAAGAACAGGAGCTAACGCAGCAGCTGGAGGCCCACCACATTGGAATGAATTAGTTGAGAAAAAAGGAAATATTTATGTAACTAGTGGAAGAGTTACTCCTGGGTCTCTAAGTGCATTGTGTTATGCTACTTCTGGTGGTGAAGCTAAGAAAGATACATTAACAAAAGCCATAAATGAAGCTTTAAGATATGCTGGTAGTTCAGCTGTATTAGGTGATGGACTAGGTTTAACGGAAAACTTCGGACCAGCCATAATAAATAACGGAAATACTTATGGTCAAAATACGCTAGGTAAACCAATTTCAACACTAAATACAAAACTTATTAATCCTGAAACTCATAAAGAGGTTCAAGATGGAGAAGAAGGGGAACTTTGGATTTCAGGGCCTTCAGTAATGAAAGGCTACTATAACGACCCAGAGGAAACTGCAAGAGTAACTAAATACGATAAAGAAACCGGAGAAGTATGGTTAAATACAGGTGATGTACTAATCAAAAGGGATGGTGTATACACATATGCCGGAAGAACTAAAAGATTATTCGTCTCTGGCATCGATGATATATATCCGGAACAATTAGAAAATAGATTACTTGAAATTCCAGAAATTAAAGAAGCAGTTGTAACATCTATACCAGATGATCTAAAACAAAACATTCCAATATATCATTTATTCTTACATGATGGGGAAATAGATCATCAAAGACTAGAGGCAAAAATAAACAAATTAGTTTTAAAATACTTTAACGAAAACTGGTTACCTGGATCAATTGATTATCATAGTAACTTACATTACACACCAAACCTTAAAGTTAACATAAAATATTATCAGGCCCAAGGGCGCCAAAACGGAGAAAGAAAGATTGGTTAATGTAAAGTGTCGTACACACATTTACACAAAATAATAAAAATATTTGTCTAATTTCAAAAAGACAAATATTTTTTAATGACTTTTTTAAAAATTATGGTATAATTATGGAACCTGGGGTGATACAATATGAGTATTGGATTTTATTTTTCGATAAGCTCATTTATAATAATATGTATTCTAACATATATTTTTTATTCTAAAAAAAGGATTAAAAATATTGAGACGGCTGTTTATGGGAAAATGCTGCTATTAACGCTCGCTGGACTTTTTTTAGAAATAATATCTGGCTTTTGGTACTTTTCGGGTGCAAACTTGAATAGTATTTTTTATCAGTTTACGTCTAAACTAACCGTTGCCTATTTTATGCTATGGGCTGCTCTGTTTGTTAATTACATAATTAGTATTTGTAATGTTAAGAAACAGTTTAAAAAATATTTTAATATTTATAATATAACTTGTTTTGTGTTAGTTTTAATATTGCCAATACATTTTATTGATAGTAGTACAGGAATTTTACCCGCGGGTTTACCCTTGTATATAACTTATGGGAATTGCTTCTTATACGCGATTATTGATTTAATAATATGTTTAATGAATCGTAATAAAATTGCCATTTATAAATTTACTCCTGTTTACACACTTTTACTTTTGGGTGGACTTGATATTTTATTAAGTGTTTTTTTTCCCTTTCTTTTTCTGATGAACTACGTTTATTCATTAATAATAATTATAATGTATTTTACAATTGAAAACCCAGATATAAGAATGGTAAAACAGTTAGAATTAGCAAGGGACCAAGCAGAAAAAGCTAGTCACGCAAAATCTGATTTTCTTTCAAGCATGAGCCATGAAATACGTACACCGCTTAATGCAATAGTAGGATTTAGTGAAGATATTCAAAATCATAAAGATAAAGCAAGTCCAGAAATCGTTGAAGATGCAGACTACATAATGGAAGCATCCAAAACACTTCTTGAAATTGTAGGCAACATTTTAGATATAAATAAACTTGAAAACAATCAGATGGAAATAGTAGAGGTTAACTATAATCCTAGAGAAGAGATAGAATCTATTGCTAAAATAGATTCTCTAAGAATAGGAGAAAAAGCAATAGACTTTAGATTACATCTTTCTGATGATTTACCACAAGAACTTTATGGCGATAAGATACATATTAAGGAAATTGTTAACAACCTACTAACTAATGCAATTAAATATACTGACAAAGGTATAATTGAATTAGCTGCTAATTGTGTTAACAAAAATAATATTTGTAATTTAAAAATAACTGTAAAAGATACAGGTAGAGGTTTTAGTGATGAAAGTTTAACAAAATTATTTACCAAGTTTGAAAGGCTAGACGCAGAAAAAAATTCAACTACTGAGGGTACCGGACTAGGACTTGCTATAACAAAAACGCTTGTTGAAATGTTAGATGGCACAATTTCTGTTCAATCTCAATACGGTAAAGGGTCAATCTTTACAGTAAATATACCTCAAAAAATAATTAAAAGTGCTAAAAAAGTTCATCGTTCACCAATAAAATTATCAAGACCTATAAGAAAAAAAGAACAAAATATATTAAACAATTCGGGCAATAAAAGAGTTTTAATAGTTGACGATAATCTATTAAATATTAAAGTTGCTAAAAAAGCTTTAGAAGGCTTAAATCTAGAGATTGATGAATGTTATGATGGAATTGATTGTTTAACAAAAATAAATGAAGGAAACAAATATGACTTAATACTTATGGATATAATGATGCCAAATATGAATGGTGAGGTTGCAATGGAAAAGCTTCAAAAAATCAGTAAGTTTAATGTCCCAGTAATCGCAGTAACCGCGGATGCCATTAATGGAGCTAAAGAAAAGTATTTATCGGAAGGATTTGTTGATTACATAGCTAAGCCATTTAACAAGGAACAAATAAAAGAAAAACTAGATAAAATATTTAGATAATATTTTATCTTTTTTTATTGATATAAATTAAATGTGATATAATACCTCGCAAAGGAGGTGTTGGTTAATGAAATACGAACAAATTGTTGATGCAGTACGATTTGGAATCAATAATAAGCAAATTAGCGATTTCCAAAATATCTTAAAACAATTTGCTAGATTCTCACAAGATAGAGGTTTTATGTTCAGAAAAGGTCAACTAAAAGAGGATTTTTCTGGGCTAAGCACTATTGATAAAATAGGTGTTATTATTACATTACCTTACTCTTTAATTCTTCTTTCAGGTCTTTTTGGTGTGGGCACAGTAATGTTTATTATTAATAAACTTCAAAGTCCAAACGTGGTTTCATATCTTCTTCAAAATGGTGTATCAGAAGAGGAAATAGAACGTTTAACAACTTTAGAAAGTAGCGAAGAAATAAATCAAGCACTATATGAAAAAGGTATAGCTTTTGGTCCAGAAGAAGAAGCTTATGTATTTAAAGGAAAGAATAATCTATGAATCTAGAAGGAAAAGTAATTATTGCTAGCAATAAATCAAAATATTTAGTATTAAAAACTGTTAAAGATACCAATAATGAATATGGTTTTTTAACTAATATAGACAATCAAAATGATTCATTTTTAGCCATTTTAAAAAATGATGGATTTGAAAAAGTCAAAGATATATTCCTTAAAGAGCATATTCTATCTATTATTGCAAACGAAAAATAATTATAAATTTTAAAAAAACTCGAATATTCGAGTTTTTTGTTCAACAATTTTTTAAAATTTATAGTTTTAAATTAAACTGTTGGAGTAGTGGCATCATTATATTTTGCATCGGAAAATGCTAAAATAGGGAACATAATTGGTGCAAAGAATATCATTAATACTCCAAATACAGATGATTTTCCAAACCTTTTAGCAATTTCTAAGTATACTAAAATTGTATAAATAAAGAATATAATTGCTCCAGCAAGTGGAATTAGGCATAGTAGGACTTTCCATCCTTGCTGACCACCTATTTCAAATAATACCCAAACGTTATATAAAGGAATTATTGAAGCCCAACCAGGTCTTCCAGCTTTTTCAAAAATTTTCCACATACTTACGATTGAAATGATGGAAATTATTAAACAAACAATAATCGTTCCAGTTCCTAACCCAGCTAATATACCGTATTGAGCGGTGCTATCAAGTGTATTATTATAATAAGTATAATCCAAAACTTCACCTCCTCACATATTATATATTTGCTTAATTATTTCATATTTTTAACTTTTTTTCAATAATGCTAGATGAATTTAATTAGTTAAAAAAATTGATAACATTAGAAGTCTCTAATATATACTTTTTGGGGGAAGTATGCTATAATAGCGTTCAAATTGTGGTCAATTGGTGTTGGGGGTTGAGACTTATGGCCAAGATATGCGTAATTATACCGGTGTATAATACACCTTCTTTTAAATTAAATAGGTGTTTTCAACAATTAACTAACGATAACTTTGAAGTTGTTATCATATAATAAAAAAATGAAAACCGTATAATTGAGGGGGAGATATTATGGAAAAACAGGACTTAAATAAAATATCACTAAAAGAAACAGGTTTCTTTTTACAAGACAGTTCATATGTTGAAACGTTAAAAAGATATAACATTAAGACTGTCAAAGATTTATTAGATAATGCTGAATCTATAAAATGTCGTAAACCAACAAGAGTTCAACTAACAGTATTAGTTAATATGTTAAGATATAAATATTTTGATGAACCATTACAAACATCATCATTAGACAAAGAACTAGACCTAGAATGGTTAAAAGAAAATATGTACGGGAATGAATTTCATATACCTATTATTGACTTAGAATTAAGAAAAGCACACGAACTAGAACGCGAAAAATATGCAATGATGGGTATAGATTTTATAGAAAGACCCGACGATACGATTTCTGTTATAGGCTTATTTGGTTGTCATAAGTCTAAGTCTAAATTAATTATGAAAAAGTTTTTATATGATATAAAAACTATACCAAATATACTTCCAGAAAGGCCTAGACTAATAGATTTTCTTAAATGGATTTTAACAGTTGATTACTATGGTATTAAGCCACTTCATCCGTATGCTAACGCTTATATAGAATCATATGAAAAACAACAGTTTATTGACGATGAAGAAGAAATAGTAAACCTTAGAAATCAGCTAGAAGATCTTCTAAAAGTTAGAGATCAATTGAACAAACAAATTGAGGATTTAACCCTATTAATTAACCTAGAAGCAAGTAAAGAAACAGGTGGTATAAAACCATGAAACAGGATTTAATTAATGAATTAAAACATGTTATTAACAATTTAAAAATCGAAATTATAGAAAAACAAGAAGAACTAAACTTATTAATTAACCAATATCAAGAATTTGTTTCTTCTACACTAGATGTTGAATCAGAAAAAAATAATTAAGATAATTCATCTGGGTAAGGCAGTTAAAGAGGGCAAATACTAGCCAGTTTATTATGAAATAGGAATTAATATAATAATATAGAGTATTTAAAGGAGTTTAATTTATGTATGATGAGGAATTGGTAGTTTTATATAGCGAAGATAAAACAGTTTATTGTGAACGGCAAGCTTTTGCTTTGGGAAGCTCGGAAGCGACTCTGGCTCATTGTAGAATCAATAGACTTAGAAAACTAAACTTTCAAATTATTGAAGTTCGAAATATTTCAGAAGAAAAAATACATTCGTTATTAAAAAGAATAGATTTAAAAATTGAAAAGTATAAAGGACCTTTATATGTTAATATGACAATTAATTCGTGTGATTTAGAAAATGTGTTTTGGGATGATGGTCTTTGTGTTATTGCCAGTGCATTGGGCGCAACGGAAGAGGTTGAGGAAGAAATTGAAGAATTATTTAAAAATCCTGAAAACATAGATAAATTAAAGAAAATAAAGAAAGTACCATATTTAAATACTAATGACGCAACAGATACAGTATCAACCGGTTATATGATTCCAATCATTGTTTATGCAAACTTCTTTTCACCAGAAGAAGCAAAAGATATATTTAGTTTAAAATCAATCAGTAATTATAGAAACGGAATGACCAAAGTACATTGTCAATTTGTTTTAGATCATACTTCTGAAAAGAATCTGCCACTTGTTAAAGCAGCAAAAAAAGCTGAAAGATCTGATGCCTCTGAAGAAGATATAACGTCATTTGAGAAAATTAAGGAATCTATGTACTCAGAATATATAAATAATTATATGGCAATGCAATCTTATATTAGAATAAAAGAACAATTATCCGCAGCCTTTTCCAAAGGAAGAAACAAAGCATTTAACAGTACTGCCGCATTCTGATATATTAGCAAACATTTA
>CADBSQ010000094.1 GCA_902797415.1 uncultured Erysipelotrichaceae bacterium
CCACTTCCATCAAACGCTCCACTTCTATTTAAACTTTGCAGAAAAGTTCCTGGATTAAATGGATTTATTGTTTTTGATTTAATATCTTTTGTTTTAATTGTTCTTATAGTTTAGATGTTTCCTTTCATAAAATAATTATAAAAAAGGATTAAAAAAAACGGAAAAATGTGTAAAATTAACGAAATAATACTGGAATTATGTGTGAATATAACTCGTTTTAGCTGGAATTATGCGTTATTATTTATGCAGAGGTAATTGATATGAAATGTCCAGATTACGTAGGAAAATAGATGAATATTTAGTTGAGTAAGAGGAACAAGACAAGTAGGAAAGACTGATGCGATTGAAAATTTTGCTAAAAACAACTATAAATATATAGTTGAAATTAACTAGTTACGATTTTATAACTGGTTTTCTTTTGTTATAATTGATAATGTTATTATTTAATTTCTTAAATTAGTTTCATATTTATTTGTTCCTTTCATTACAAATTAGAACACATTTTTGTAAAAAAAGGGACAAAAGATTGTAATTTATTTTTAACCGAATTTTATAATTTTCATGTATTACTACTTCTAGAAACATTTAAAATTATTCCAATAGATGCCATACTAACTAAAAGAGAAGAACCACCATATGATAAAAACGGAAGTGTTACTCCTGTTACAGGGATTAATCCAACGACAACGCTTAGATTTAAAATTGATTGAAGTATTATACCAAAAGATAATCCAAACACTAAGTATTTACCAAATAAATCGTTAGTTTTTAAAAATATAAACATACAAGTTAAGAATATTATAAAGAATGCACTTACTACGATTAATACTCCTAAAAAGCACAGTTCTTCTGAAATAATCGAAAATATAAAATCTGTTTGGGGCTCGGGCAGATAAAAATACTTTTGTATAGATTTTTTAAATCCCATTCCAAGTAAACCACCTGGACCAATCGCATACAAGCTTTGTATTATTTGAAAACCACTGCCTAGTGGATCAGACCAGGGATTTAAAAATGATACTATTCTATCTATTCTATATGGGGCAATTAGTATTAAAAAAACAATACCAACGATACCAACTAAACCAACTTTAATAAAAAAAGACATCTTTGTTTTAGATACAAATATCATTACAAAAAGTGTTAGTGTTATAACCATTCCTGAACCAAAGTCTGGTTCTAACATTATCACGCCAAAAAAGAGTAGAATAACTAAAATTATCGGTAAAACTCCTTCAGAAAATTTATCCATTATTTTTTCATTTTTAGCTAGATACTTACTCGTAAAAATAATTAGTCCTACTTTAGATACCTCACTTGGCTGAAAACCAAAACCAAATAGAGAAAACCAGCTTCTAGATCCATTTCTAACACTACCTATTCCAGGGATTAAAACTAATACTAGTAGTATAAAACAAATGATTAGTATTTTATTTGAATGTTTATAATAAATTTTATAGTCTAGCTTACTAAGTGCATTCATTAATAATAATCCCATGCAAAAGAATATACTTTGATTTATAAGATATTTGTAGGGATTACCAAATTTGTACTCTGACCAGATGTGGCTTGCAGAATAAATCATAATAAGTCCAAATACACTTATAAGAATAACAGTTACTTTTAATAATTTGTTTAATCTCATATTTAATCTTATTTTACAAAATAAAAAAAAGACCTAAGTCTTTTATAACCATACACCATATATTATACCAAACATGGCAAGGATGAAACCTACTGTCCAGAATGTTTTTACGATGTCAGTTTCACTCCAACCTAGTTCTTCAAAGTGATGGTGAATAGGTGCTTTTTTAAATACTTTTTTCTTGAATTTTCTAATAGATATTATTTGTATTAAGCTGGTGAGTGTTTCTATTACAAATACACCACCTACAAGTAATAGTGAAAATTCGTGTCTAGTTAAAATGGCAACGGTTGCAAGAGCCCCACCAAGTGCAAGAGAACCAGTATCACCCATAATTACCCGAGCAGGATGTGAATTAAAGAGTAAGAATCCTCCTAATGCTCCTATAAGTAAGAAGCAGAATATTGCAATTTCTTGGTAACCTTGTAACCATGTTGTATTCCAAGATATTAAACCGAATGCTACAAAAGCAAAGATTGATAAACCTCCTGCCAGTCCATCTAGTCCATCACTAATATTAACTGCATTTGTAGTTGCAACAAGTACAAGAAGAATAAAGAATCCATAGAACCAACCCATTTTAAGGCTTAGTCCAAAGAATGTAAATTCAACGTCCCCTGTACCACCATAACTCCTATATATAAAGAAGAAGACAACAGCAATCAGTATTTGAAGTAAAAACTTTTGCCAAGATTTTAATCCTTCATTACCACTTTTGGTAGCTTTTCTTTTTATCTTCAAATAATCGTCTAGGAATCCAGTAAAGGCATATGCTAAAAATACAAATACTAATATTACTAAATTATGATTAATTGTAATACTACCTCTTAAAAGCAAAAGAATTAACGCAAGTATAACTGGTATAATAAATATTAATCCACCTATAGTTGGAGTACCCTGCTTCTTTTGGTGTCGTATGTTTATTAAAACATTAATTTTTTGATTAACATTTAATTTTTTTAGTATTGGTATTAACATAAAACCTGATATTAAAGACAGTATAAAACCGAGCATAATTGCTAATGTTGTTTTAGCAAGTATTAACATAAAATCCACCTCTTTCGTATATTATACATTAAAACATATGGTAAATACTACGTTTTTTTTACAAAAAGTGAAACATTTACAATTATTTACCATCAATTTAACATAATTTTTACTGTTCCACCTTCTTTGATATAGTATCCAGCTTCTGGCATTGTATAAATACAAGTGTCACCATCACCAGAATACTCAAGTTTGTAATCTTTTAAAAGTTTTCTAATATCTTTGATGTTTAAGCCTTTTACATCTGGTAGTTTCGTGTATTTTTGTTCATACCACTGATATGATCTTTCCATACCTTCTAAATCAGGTTTAATTTTTAAATTACTAATTGATTCGCTAAGTATGTGTTTAGCAATGGGAGCAGAAACAGTGCCACCGTATTGGGTTATTCCCTTAGGATTATTAATTGCTACATAAAGGATTATTTTGGGATTATCTGCAGGCATAAAACCAATAAATGAAACGATATAATTTCCTGCAAGATATCTACCAGATTCAACTTTTTGAGCAGTACCAGTTTTCCCACCTACCCTGTAGTTTTCAATATAAGCATTGTGACCTGTACCATTAGCAACTACGCTTTCTAAGGCATATCTTACCATATTGCTTGTTTTCTTGCTAATTACTTTTCGAACCACCTTCTTTTTATTTTTATAAATTATCTCATTTGTTTCAGGTTCGCTAATGGTTTTTACAATGTATGGTTTTAATAGAAAGCCCCCGTTTATGGCTGCAGAAACCGCCATTAGTTGCTGAATAGGTGTAACACTTATCCCTTGACCAAAACTAGTGGTAGCAGTTTCTACTGGTCCCATAGCGTCTTTTTTAAAAAGTATTCCCACTGCTTCCCCATTTAAATCTATCCCTGTTTTTGTTCCAAAACCAAACTTTTTAACATATGAATAGAGATTATCTCGTCCGAGTCTTTTTCCTAATTCAACAAAGCCTGGGTTGCAAGAATTTTCAACGACATTTAAGAAAGTTTCTGCGCCATGTCCACCTTTTTTCCAACATTTGATACGTGCATTTTCAACCCTGACTACTCCAGAATCATAAAATTTATCTTCAAATAAGTTAACTACATTTTCTTCAAGTGCTGCCGAAAGCGTAGTTATTTTAAAAGTACTACCAGGTTCATATGTTTTCCATATTGCTAGATTTCTATTGATTGTTTCATTATCATATTTTTGATATTTATTTGAATCAAAAGTTGGTCTGTTGGCAATGGATAATATCTCTCCTGAGGAAGGATCAGCAGCGATAACAATCGCATCTTCAGGACTATACATCTTCATTATATTGTCCAGTTCTTTTTCTACTGTTTTTTGAATATCTAAATCGATTGTTAATTGCAAATTCATGCCAGATACAGGAGCTTCATATATTTCCTCTAAATCTAGTTTATTTCCCTTTCCATCAGAAAAGTATTTTATAGATCCATTCTTACCGGTTAGATATTTATTGTAATAAAGTTCTAATCCACTAAGACCTTGGTTATCAATTCCAACATATCCAATCGTGTGAGAAAGTAAACTCTTGTATGGATAGTATCTTTTAGATTCTTTTAGAAGATATACTCCATCCATGTTTAAATTCTTGATTTTTTCTGCTTTTTTATATGGTATATTTCTACCTTCAGGATGGACTCTTTCTATAGATACGTTTTTATTTATATGATTTAATATCTTTTCATAAGAAACATTTAATATTTGAGCAATGCTTTTAGCAGTTTTCTCTTTATTTTTAATTTGATTATGTATAAAAACTAAACTTGTTGTTGTATTATTCCCAGCGATTAGTTTACCATTTCGATCATAAATATTGCCCCTATCACTTCCTATAGGTAAATTTCTATTCCATAGATTATTAGCTTCTTTATTTAGTTTATTATAACTAAACACTTCTATATAAAATACTTTAAATATAATAATTAAAAATATAACAGTTATAAAAAATAATACTATCTTCATTCTCCTGTTAATACCATAAAAAAACATATAATCACCATTTAATTATATGTTTAGTTTTATAAATTATAAGTCATCATCACCAAAGAAATCATCGAAATATTCATCATCTGTTACGATTTTGTTATCAAGTAAAACACTTGTTGAATCAACATTTAGTTTATTGTTATTCTCTGGCTTTGTAGGTTTTACAGGAGCTGCTGGAATATCACTAAAATTAAATATTTCTTCGACTACTTCAGGGGATTTTTTAGTATCCTTCGGTGTAGAAGCATTTTTATTCTTTTTCTCAAGCATTTCTATTTGTTTGTCAATGCTCTTTATTAAATTATCAAAGTCTACACTACTACTTGGAGATGGAGAACTAATACCTTCAGGTTTAGGCATTGGTCTATCTGTTGGTTTGGAATTCATAGATGAATCCATTCTACCAAACATTTGATCAAAATTTGGTCTTCCACCACCAAAGCCTGGGAATCCAGATGGTAATGATTTACTCTTTTCATCGGTTTGTTTTTTCTTATGAACTTTGACAAATTGTTTTATATCAAATATTTTAAGCGGTCTAACTTCCCTTTCAGGGACAGTAGACTTTTCGTACTCTTTACCCCAATCGATTTCATATGTTGCTTTTAAAACGGTTCTAAAAGGTGCCATACGAGATCTAATAACGATTATCTCGTTCTTTTTCATTTTTTCAAGATCTGTTACAGTAACGAGTGGTGTTGAAACTGTTTTTTCGTTTTCTTTCGACTTTACTTCACCACAAAGCTTACTTATCTTTTCAAGAGCAGCTAACTCATTTGTTAATAGATAAACTAAGTTAGCACAGTTAGAACGTATTGTTTCAGCTTTTTTCTCACCGTATACGTCATCTAATTGAGCAAAGTTTTGGATTATAAATGTAAAACGTATTAATCTTGAACGAGCAGCTGTAACCATGGCATCAACATCTTTTAACTCCGGCATATTAGCAAACTCATCAAGTATAAAGTTAGTTCTATATTTTAATTTACCACTAGGGTTTTTATGTGCAACATCGATTAATACCTCATATAACTGTTTGATAAAAATAGTTGCTAATGGATGGTATGTCTTTTTCTCATCATGAACAATTAAGAAAACAGCAGTCTTTTCTTTACCAATATCATCCATATTAAAATCACTATATGAAAGCATTTCTGATAATTGCTCACGTGAAGCAAAAGCTCTTAATTTACTTTGAGCAACAGCTAAAATACTACTTCTTGTATCATCTGGAGAAATCAATGTACCCTTAGCATACTGGTATTCTGCACTGTTTTCTCCTTTTAACTCAAAATAGTCTTTAGCAAAAGTACTACGTAAACCATTCTTTTGTTCACCTTCACTAATCATACTACTTACAGAAGTTATATTTACTTCATTTTCTTTAGCATCATTAAACAAGCTTAAAGCAAAACCAGTAAAATAGTCAGCAGCACTAGTTTCCCAGAATGGATCGTTATTTGCATTCTTTGAAATTAGTATGTTTTGCGCTATATCCTCTAAAAGCTCTTTAGCTTTATCTGTTTTACCTTCCTTATACATCTTATATGGAACTGTTAATGGATTCCATGAGTTACCAGTTGTTGGTTCACGAAAGTTTACAACAACAATTTTATATCCATGTTCCTTTAGATTTGCTGCAGTATCTCTATATATTTCACCTTTTGGATCTGTTATAACCATACTCTCAGAGTGTCCTATTAAACTTCTAACTTGAGGATCAACTAGAGCGCTAGTTTTACCAGAACCACTCATACCAATTATAAGTGTATGATGCTCACTGTTATCAACCCACATATGTTTTCCATCGTTTATAAAGACTGTACCAGCAGCATCCATTTTACCTTTAACAGGTATTTTTACTATATTAGGGGTTCTTTTCATTTCTTTTGCAGTTAAGAATCTATTATATCCTTTATCTTCTTTTCTAGATAAAGATAATCCTGGACCACCTTTATCAAAATCAAATATCGTACTTGATACATTAAAGAATATAAATAGCATAGAACCAATAAATAAAATAAACGTTAAAAGTATAGTTCTAGAATTTAAACTTTGAAAAACGTTAATACCAACTAATTCACCATCAAAACTTAATGATATGAAATTTGCCGATAATATAAAACAACCAAAAAGCAATACTACCGCAATTAAAACGAAGTATATAAAATCTTTTGGATCAACTTTAATCTTTAATTTCATAGTTTTTCTCCCCTTTTCACCGTATTATATAACAAATCCCCGAAAAAATCTATGGTAAATCTACGTTATAGTTCATAATATCGTGTATTACTAATTTAAATGTATTTGTTTCATCATAAATATAGTACTCTCTGCTACTTTTACCTTTTTCACAGCGTTTAAATGTAGCAGGATATTCTTTATAGTTTTCCTCTAAGTATTTTTCAAATTTTTCTTTAGATTTAAAATTATTTTTTCTAGTTGTATCTAATATAGTATAAAGGTGATCTGGCATATAATTGATATTAAACACTAAATCAGAGTAATACTTTCTGCACATATCAACATAAGATGATACACTAGTTTTCATAAGTTTATTATTGTTATTTCGTTCAATTTTAAAGTCTTTTTTATTATTTATTGTTTCTAATGCTTCTCTTCTAGTTATATCAGGGTATACACTATAAGATATGGTATTATAGTCTATTATTAGCATTAGACTATATGATTTGTTTAATATTTTTACTTTATAAACAGCACCAGGCTCTTCATCATAATCATCGCCAATATCCGTTAAAACACCTGTACAATAATAGACAATGTAATCATCGTTTGATTTTAAAGCTTCAAGATGTCTTAAAGTAAAGTTATAATTAGTATCTGCTCTATTTACTTTTTGTAAAGCATTTGAAATATAAACATTATTTTTTTTGATATAAGATTCATCTAATAAATCATAAACAACGTTATCATTATTGATTTTAATAAACTTATTTATGTCGTTTTCTACTGCCATAAATTCACCAAAGGTATCTAGTTTATTTTTTTTAACAACTTTTAAATCATCACTTCCATATTTATAATGGTGTTTTTTTTGAGCAATTACAAATATTAACAGTCCAAGCAGTAGTAAAAAGATACATACTAATACCACTGCTTTTGAACTAGGATTTAATTCTTCAAACTTTTGTTTCATAATTATCCTCCTGAATACTGACTAGATATGTTAAAGTATTCTTCAAGTGTAATCCAGTTTCCACCGTTATATAGTTTGGTTGCTAAGTCTACACCAACATATCTTAAATGCCATGGCTCATAAACAAATCCAGTAATCGATTCTTTACCCTTAGGATATCTTATTATAAATCCGTATTTATAAGCGTTTTCTTGTAAGAATTTGCCACCTTTTTTATTAGCATAAGATTCATTAGTTTCACTTATATCCATTGCATATCCAGTTTGATGCTCTGAGAAGCCTGCTCTTGCAGTACTTCTATCTGCAGAATCAGCACCTCTGCTATCTTTTCGTTTTGTCCATAAGTCGTTTTGATAGTTATAAGATCTGTATCCACTTACAATTTTTAATTGACTTTCTGGAACGCCAGCAGCTATACCAGCTTCTTTTAATTTTAGGTATGAGCTGTAAGCATCTTCAACTATACAATCAGTACATTTAGCTTGACCATTCACTGCTTTATGAGTATTTGATGGAACATAACTACTTGGTATAGAATAAGACTTATTTACAACCATTACATTATCGATATAAGTTATACCATTTCTGTTTTCTATTTTATGACCAGAATTATTTGCAACAGTAGTTGTTGTACTAACTGGGGTAGACTGAGTAGAAACAGGCGTATTGTTATTTAAAGCATCTGAAATAATATTATAAATATTTTTATTAGTTGCCGCATCATAATGTAATCCATCATTTGACTTAAAGTTTGATTGTAGCCTGCTATATGTATCAATATAAGTGATGCTGCTACTTAATCTAGATTTTAAATTATTATTAAACTGTATAATTTTAGCATTAGAAGCATTTGATTTTCCATCTATAACAGGATTAACGGAAACATAATATACACTTGCTCCCTTAGCAATCCATTTACTAGCATTTGAGTTAACATATGAAGCATATTTTTCACTATTACCAAGATCATTTACTCCAAATAATAGGATGAGTGCTGTTCCTGGTGTTATTTGACTTTCTATTGCTGGTATACCAGTATCACGCATCCAATCAAAATTTTGGCCATCACCAGCTGAATATATGTCATTATCTTTTGTTACTATACTACCAGATTTATTAAAATTACATTGATTATAGCTTCCAGCTCCCATCGTTGTACATATACCAACTGTTCTAGAATCTCCAACAAAGATTTTTTTCGTAATATTTTGCGTATTTGCACCTCTTCTACTTACAACCTGCGCGCTTGCTCCACCACAGTTATTTTGAACGTAAGATAAATATTTTTGACCGCCATTCCTATGAGATCGACATATTGTCATTCCAGGTCTTTCATAGTATTTA
>CADBSQ010000095.1 GCA_902797415.1 uncultured Erysipelotrichaceae bacterium
TATGGCAATTTTTTCTCCAGGATGAGCAATAGCACTAAAGTTTTTAATTGTTGGCGATTTATTACCATCATACGTAAACGAAATATTTTTAAATTCTACTTTACCCTTTATATCTTCTTTTTTTAGTATACTGAAATTCTTTTCTTCTTCCATTTCTGTTTGGTCTAGAAATTCAAATACTCGCTCAGAAGCTGCCGCTGTAGACTGAAGCATTGTAAATCCCTGAGCTATTTGTGATAACGGTGAAGTAAAAATTCTCACATAAGCCATAAATGCAACTATTACACCGAATGATATAAGATCATTCATAGTAAGAAGTGCTCCCACTATACACACTGCAACATATCCAAAGTTACCTATAAAATGCATCATTGGCATCATTAAACCTGATAAAAATTGACTTTTTTTATTTGCTAAGTAAACTTCTTTATTGTACTTATCAAACTTTTTATTAACTTCATCTTTACCATTATATGCCTTAATAACATTTAAACCAGAGTATACTTCCTCTATATGACCATTTAGTAAACCTAAAGATTTTTGTCTTTGCTTAAAATATTTTTGACTATTTTTTAAAACCAAAGCCATAAATATAAAACCTATAAAGCTTGCTAAAATAGCGGTTAATGCCATATAAACATTTGTAATAAACATCATTATAACGCATCCTACAAAGAGAACTATATTACTAATTAAGCTAGCTAAAGATTGATTTAATGATTGTGCTATAGTATCAACATCATTGGTCACTCTAGATAAAATGTCACCTATAGGATGAGAATCAAAATAATTTAGAGGTATTCTATTAATCTTTATTGATATTTTACTTCTTAGTTTTTTGGCAAAATTATTGGAAACGTGGGTCATAATTATCATTTCAATGTAGTTAAATAATGAACTTGTAACATATATAATAATTAATAGAATAGCAATTTTATTAATCATTTTTTTATTCATCTCAGGCTTAATAACTTTCTTAATTGATTTAGGTGCTTTATCGAGTTTACTGTATACCTTGTTTATATTTTTTTTATTTGTGTTTCCAAATAATGATAAAAATTTTATTTGATCCTTAGAACTTATTTTAATACCATCAATGGTTATATCATTTATTATTGATTGTTTGATACTATCTGGTATATTGTTATAATCTTTTTTATTAATTGATTTTAAAAAGTTAAGTTTATCCTTTTTAGTAATTAAAACATTGTTATAAGTTGAGTCCTTAATTATATAATTTAAAATTTTTGGGGATAGTGACATTAAGGCTTGGGGATTACTAACCGAACTTTGTAATGCTGATTTTTCATCTGTACTAATACTTGTATCACTCATTATACTATTGATTGTTTCTTCATCCACTTTTATGTCCAATATTTGTGGAATTTTTTTATTCATCTGTTTAAAAGATTCTTCAATGTTTGAACCTATTTTTTGAGCACTTTTGGTATTTATGATTAAGCCTTTAGATATTTCATCAGTTAAATCAGATAATCTGTTTGGGGCAATAATAGCTAAGACTGATCCTAAGGAAGCAAGTAAAACAGCGATAAAAATTGGTATTTTATATATACTTAATTCCTTAAATAATCTAGATATTGCTTCTTTAAAATTAGAGGCTTTAGAATCTGTAATATTTTTATTATGCATTTTCCAATTCCTCCTTTGATAGTTGTGATTCAGCAATTTGTTTATAAACAGGACACTTTTTTAATAGTTCTTTATGCTTACCTACACCTACACATTTACCTTTGTCTAATACGATGATTTTGTCAGCATTTATGATAGTACCTATTCTTTGGGCAACTATAATTATAGTTGAGTTTTTTGAATGAGATTTTAGCTTTTTTCTTAAAAGAGCATCTGTTTTATAATCTAGGGCAGAAAACGAATCATCAAAAATGTATATTTCCGGATTTTTAGCTATCGCTCTAGCAATGGATAATCTTTGTTTCTGTCCACCCGAAATATTTGTTCCCCCTTGTGAAATGAAGCTGTCGTATTTTTCATCCATGTTTTCAACAAATTCAGATGCCTCGGCAACATCAAGCGCATCTATTAATTCTTCTTTTTTCTTTCTTCTGCCAGAATCACCAAATCCAGTATTATATAAAACGCTTCCGGAGAAGAGAACAGCTTTTTGAGATACATAACCAATTTTATTATAAAGAGCCTTTGACTTATAATCCTTTACATTGATACCATCTATTAAAATTTTACCGTCAGTAGCATCGTAAAACCTAGGTATTAAATTGATTAGAGTTGATTTACCCGATCCAGTGGAACCGATTATCGCCACAGTTTCTCCACTGGATGCGGTGAATGATATATTCTCTAAAATATATTCTTCAGCATCAGGATATTTGAATGATACATTTTGAAATTCGATTGATCCTTTCTCAGTAGTTTTATCATCAAATTCACCTTCGATTATTTCAAGAGGAGTATCTAAAACTTCATTTATACGTTTGGCAGATACACCTGCTCTTGGTAAAAACATAAAAATCATAGCTAACATTATAAATGATATAATAATTTGCATTGCATAAGCAGAAAAGACAACCATATCACCAAATATTGTGATTTTTTCACTGAAAACAGCTATATCTATTAGATTAGCACCGATATAATAAATTGACAAAGTTAAAAAATACATAACAAGATACATTATTGGGGAAAGAACTGCAAACTTTTTTTGATTAAACAATAAGGTATCTGTTAATTGATTGTTAACTTCTGAAAACTTTTCTATTTGATACTTTTCAGCATTAAATGCTCTAATAACCCTTATACCCGTTAAGTTTTCTCTAGTAACACCATTTATCTTATCAGTTAACTTTTGAATTATTTTAAATCTTGGAACAACAATGAACATAATAATAGAAATAGTAGTTAAAAGAATAATTACACAAATAGCAGTAACCATACTCCATTGCCAAGATTTATTAATTATTTTAGTAATAGCCCAGATTGCTGTAATAGGAGCTTTAATTATAAGCATTAGTCCCATAGCTATAACCATTTCTATTTGAGTTATATCATTTGTAGTTCTCGTAATTAAACTGCTTGTTGAAAACTCCTTAACACTGTGAAAATCTAAGTCTATTACCTTATCAAATAACTTTTTTCTTGTTAATAGTGAAAAGTTTGCGCTTATATTTGCAGTCAAAAAAATAACAATTATAGTAGCAATTAAACTACCAAAAGCACATAACATCATCCACAAACCATTCTTTAAAATAGATGACATTTTACTTCCCTCTGTTTGAACAAGAACA
Organism: uncultured Erysipelotrichaceae bacterium; assembly: GCA_902797415.1. Lineage (GTDB taxonomy): Bacteria > Bacillota_I > Bacilli_A > RF39 > UBA660 > RUG11867. Next base: position 3,279 of record CADBSQ010000095.1, read on the forward strand.
GTTATTTTAGACATATAATCAGGCATTTTTAATTCTAAATAAACTTGTAATGCAACTAATAAAAAACACAATACGATTAAAAAATAACTTTTCTTATCTAAATTTCTCAATACTTTTATCATAAATTCTCCTATCTTTACTTTTCGCAATCAGTATATTATTATATCATTTTAAAAATGTCAACACATAAAAAAAGATATGATTGTTTCATATCATTTATGCTTTATTTTGTTTTGGTTCTCTTGATAAGAATATAATTATTGCAATAAGTACGATCGGTATTAAAAGGATAATGGCACTATTACTTTTTTTACTTTTCTCTTCCTTTTTTTGTAATTCGGATGCATCTTTTATTACATCGTATCTTTCGCTTTTTTTCTTTTCATACTCAGATTTTAAAGCTTTTTCTAATTTCTTTGGAGTAGAATCATCGAACCCATAAAAGCTGTCATTGCCTACCACAATAAGTGGTACTCCAGTTGCATCAATTTTTAATGTTTCGACTACTTTTTCCTTTAATTCATTATTATCTGAGTTATTCCAAACTTCATAAGAACGAAGTTTAAACATTTTACCTTGTTTTTCGACTATTCCATTAAGGTATTCAAGGAAATCTTTACAGTGTGAACAACCTTGACCTCTAAATAAATAGATAACTACTTGATTATCACTTTCACTATAATCACCTTTTAATTTAATATCTTCAGCTTCAAGTGTTTTTTTCAAATCCAATGCTTCTGTTTTAGCATACACATTGCTTGTAAAAAAAATTGATAAAAATACTGCAATAATTAAAAAAATCTTTTTCATATAAACTCCTTTATAAAAAGTCCCTTTAGGGACTATTAATCTTCTTGGTGGAGGATGAGGGACTCGAACCCTTGACCTCCTGCGTGCAAGGCAGGCGCTCTAGCCAGCTGAGCTAATCCCCCAAGAACA
>CADBSQ010000096.1 GCA_902797415.1 uncultured Erysipelotrichaceae bacterium
AACAAATTTAATTCCATTTAACACGGGAATAATATTCTTAATTGATATTGCCTTTATTACATTATTTAGATTTTTTAATAATATATTTTTTTCAATTGTAAATTTCATTTTCTTCTTTTCCTTTCTTCTTTATATATATAATATTAATAATAAGCCTTGTTGATACTGTTGAAAAATATAATATTTACCTTTTTTACTAAGAAAAAACTATGTTAATATTTCTGTTCAAAACTATTAGTTAATTGTTAACAAGTTAATTAATACTGTCTTTAATCTCTTTTAAAACTTCTGCGAGTTTTTTGTTTTCTTTTAAATCGTTTTTTATTTTATCACAAGCATGGATTATTGTCGAGTGATTACGATTTCCAAATTCTAATCCTATTTTAGGAAACGATTCATTTGTGTAATTTCTACACAGGTATATTGCAATCTGTCTAGGAAAATTAATATTCGCGCTCCTTTTTTTACTTTTTAAATCTTTTACAGTAATATTATAGTAATCAGCAACCGCCTTTTGAATTTTTGAAATATTACTATCCATGTATACAGATTTTTTTAAATAGTCTTTCAATGCTTCATTGGCAAACTTTAAGTCTATATCTTGTTGATTCATAATTGCTGAATACGCGTACAGTCTGGTTACTGCTCCTTCAATGTGTCTTACGTCATTTTCACTATTACTAGCAATATACTCTATAACATCTTCACTTACCATATTGGCAAGTGCCTGTCCTCTTAACTTGTTTTTAACAATCTTCTTTTTTAGTTCTAACTCTGGAGGATAAATATTTACAGTTAATCCCCAACTAAACCTTGTTCTTAGTCTTTCCTCAAGTAATTTTAAATCATCTGGACTTCTGTCAGAGCTTATTATAATTTGCTTATTTAAATCATATAAATTATTGAATGTATGAAAAAATTCTCTTTGAGTTTTATCAGCACCTTCAAGAAATTGAATATCATCTATCATTAGTACGTCAATGTTTCTGTATTTATCCTTAAATTCTTGTATATAATCAGTACTTTTTTTCATATTTATATTTGTAAAATCGGTTATAAATTGTTCACTTGTTACATATAAAACTCTTTTATTTGAGTTTTTAATTATATAATTGCCTATTGCATGCATTAAATGGGTTTTTCCTAATCCGCTTTTACCATGAATAAAAAATGGATTGTATAACCGTCCTGGTTGCTCTGCCACTGATATTGATGCAGTGTGAGCTAACCGATTTGATTCACCAATTATAAAATTATCAAACGTATATTTTTCTAATATATTATTATTTTCATAATTATTTATATTTTTTTCATAGTTGTTTATAACTTGGGTGTTATCAACAGTTATATCATTCTTTGAACCGCTGTTGATAACATTGTGTTTATCAACAGCTTCATTAATATTCGTTATTTCATTTGGTAAAATGAAGTTTATTACACATTGCTTACCCAGAATATTTTCCATTAATTCCTCTATGATATCCAAATATCTCTTTTTTAGAGCTTCTTTTATGTAATCAGAGGAAGCTTTTATAGTAATAATTTTTATTTTTTTTCCATCTAATTCTTCATCTTTTATTTCATATATAGAACAGTTTTTAAACCAAGAGTTGATGGAAACGATTGCTATTCTATTCTTAAGTAGACTTATAAAATTATTCCATACAACTTCATATTCTTTTTTCATTTCCATCACCCCGTTTCTAATTAGTAAAACTATTTTAACTTAAATGAATCAAAAGATAAAGTTTTTTTCGCAAAAAAAATATATCAACAAGGTTTTCAACAAGCAATTGTTGAAAACCTTGTGATTTTTTCCCTTTAATAATAAGGTTTTATAAAAGTTTTCAACAATTTTATATTTTTTAGATATCAACAATGTTCAAAAGTTTTGAACATACTGTTCAAAAAATGTTCATAAATCTGTTGATAATTATAAATTATTTATAATTGTGCAAATATTTCTTGACTTTCCTTTCTATAATATAATATAATACTGTTGCTGAAAAAGGAGGCGGTTGTTGTGAAAAGAACTTATCAACCTAATAATCGTAAAATGAAGAAAAAACATGGTTTTTTTGCTAGAAAAGAAAGAAACAATGTTATTCTAAATTCTAGAAGAAAAAAAGGTCGTAAAACACTTTGTAAATAATTATACTAGTGTTTTGTTTTTTTATTGTAAGGTATAATTATGAAAAGAAATGAAATGATAAAAGATAAACATACTTTTAATTCTGTAATTAGGACTGGAAAATTTGTAAAAGACGAAAATTATGTTATTTATTATTTACCAAATGATAATCTAAAGACTATGTTTGGTATTGCTATAAAGAGTAGTATTGGTAAAGCGGTAGTAAGAAATAAATTAAAGCGCCAAACGAGATTTATTATAGATAAATACAAAAATCAGTTTAAAAATAATTATAATTATATTATAATGATAAGAGAGAAGTGTTTAATTAATGGATTTAATTCTATGGATAAATCTCTAAACACTTTAATTGAAAGGATAAAATATGAAAAAAAGTAAAAAATTGATAATTATAGCAGCTTTGTTTTTACTTTTATCAACTGGCTGTACCAAATATATGTCTGATTCAAATCATAAAAGGGTAATTAATGAGGTTACAGGTCAAGCATTAACTTCAAATATATTGTGTTTGCCTTCCGATAAAGCTCTTTTAGAAAAGTATAAAAAGAATAAAGAACACCTTGATGTGGACTATAAGAAATTAAAACCTTGTAAAGAATTCAAATTAAATCAGGTAAAATACAACAGTTTATGGGAGAGTGTTTTTGTTAAACCGCTAGCTCTTGCATTAATTAAAACTGGTAATTTAGTTAAAAACTACGGTTTGGCGGTTATTATAATAGGTGCTTTAATAAGATTATTATTATTACCTTTTACAAAAAAATCATTAATGCAATCTGAAAATATGAAAAAAGCTAATCCAGAACTTCAAAGAATTCAGAAAAAATATGGCAATAGTAAAGATCAAGCTGCAGCCATGCAAATGAGTTCTGAAATGATGGCTGTTTATAAAAAGTATGATATTAATCCTGCAAGCGGATGTATTGTTGCATTGGTACAATTACCTATACTATTTGCTTTCTTAGAAGCAATTAACAGAGTACCTGCAATATTTGAAGATTCATTTTTAACTTTGCAACTCGGTACTACACCATCTTTTGGAATTAAAACAGGTAACTTACTTTATATAGTATTGGTATTATTAATTATAGTTTCAACCTATTTTTCTTATAAGTATTCTATGAATCAATCCACAGGAAATGAAGAGCAAGATAAACAAATGGGCATGATGATGAAATTTATGATAATTTTTATTTCCATTGCATCTTTAAGTTTGCCTACAGCTCTTGCATTATATTGGATTATATCTAATTTGCTAACTATGATCCAAAACGTTTATATAAAATGGAGACTAAACTCAAATGAGGTTAAAGTTGTTATAAAGGATAAAAAGGAAAACTCTAAGAAAAAGAAAGGTAAGTAGTATTATGAAGTTAAATGTTTTTACTGGTAAAAAATATGATGATGTTCTAAAAGAAGCACTAGAAACATTAAATATGAGCAAAGAAGAGGTAATTGTTTCTAGAAAAGAAAAAAAATCTTTGTTTAAAAGTGAAGTGGAATTAACAGTTACACCACTAACAGATGTAGTTGAATATGCAAAAAACTTTATTACTGAACTTTTTGAAAAGGTTGCAATAGATATTAAATTTGAAAGTAGTATACGAGAGAATCAGATTTTACTAAAAATGCATTCAGAAGACAGTCCTATCATCATCGGTTATAGCGGTAAAAATTTGCAAGCCTTACAAACTGTAATGCGAGGTGTAATTAAATCTAAATTTGGAGTAACACCTTATATATCACTAGATGTTGGAAATTATAAAGATAGACAGATTAAAAATATTGAGAGAATGGCTAAGAGAATTTCAAAAGAAGTTTCTAAAACTGGAATTCCAGTAGAGCTAGATAATATGAACTCATATGAAAGATTAATAGTTCATAATATTGTTGCTAAATTCGATAAGGTCATTTCGGAAAGCGAAGGAGAAGAACCAAATAGAAGAGTTTGGATAAAACCAAAAGAATAATTTGGTCTTTTTTTATTTTAATGGTATAATACGCTGAAGGAAAGGGGAAACTATATGGAAGATACTATATGTGCTGTTGCTACTCCTGTCGGTATCGGTGGCATTTCAATTATAAGGGTAAGCGGGGAAAGCTCTATTGAAATAGTAAACAAGATATTTAAGGGAAAAGATTTATCAAAAGTTGCTTCACACACAATTTCTTATGGATTTATCGTAGATAATGAAGAAAAAATAGATGAGGTATTAGTTAGTGTTATGCGTTCTCCAAAGACTTATACCACAGAAAATACTGTGGAAATTAACACGCATGGTGGCACATCTACGGTTAATAAAGTAATTGAAATTTTAATCGAAAATGGTGTTAGGCTAGCTGAACCAGGCGAGTTTACAAAAAGGGCATTTTTAAACGGCAGAATTGATTTATTAGAGGCTAAAGCTGTAAGTGATTTAATTATGGCAAAAACTGAAAACGCTCGCAAAATATCAATGAATTCACTGACGGGAACATTAACCGATTTATTAAATAAAATAAAGCAAGATATATTAGAAATTGAGGCAAAGATAGAGGTAAATATTGACTACCCAGAATATGATGATATTGAAAATATGACAAAAACCAATATTTTACCAGTACTTAAGTCTATTTCTCAAAAATTTAATAAAATAATTACTGAAAGTAAAAATTCTAAAATAATTACAAATGGTATAAATATTGCTTTAATAGGTAAACCAAATGTTGGAAAAAGTAGTTTATTAAATGCCTTACTGGAAGAAAATAAAGCAATAGTAACTAACATAGAAGGAACAACAAGAGACTCAGTAGAAGGTCAAATCGTTTTAAATGGTTTTTTAATTAATTTTATCGATACTGCAGGTATAAGAAAAACTACTGATATTGTTGAGAAAATTGGTACAAAAAAGAGCTTAGAAATAGCAGAAAATGCCGATTTGATTATTTTGGTTTTAAATGGTAATGAAAAACTTACTAAAGAAGATACTTTTATTTTATCTAAAATAAAAAATAAAAAACATATAGTTTTTATTAATAAAGATGACTTAGAGAGTAAAAATGATTACAAAGGAAAACACATTACTGGTAATACAGTGAATAAAAACGGATTAAACGACTTAAAAAGCGAAATACTACATATTTTTAGCTTAGATAGTATTAGTGAAAAAGATTATACTTATATGACAAATGCTTCTGACGTGGCTAACATAAAACTTGCTAAGAAGTCAATTGATAACGCAATTAACACACTCGAAGATGGTTTAGATCCTGATTTAGTATTAATAGATCTTAAAGAAACTAGAAAAAAAATAGGTTTAATACTTGGCGATAATATTTCTGAGGATTTAATTAATGAAATGTTTTCAAAATTTTGTTTAGGGAAGTGATTATATGGATTATGATATTATTGTAGTAGGCGGCGGACACGCTGGTATTGAGGCTGCATACGCTGCAAGCAAATTGGGTAATAATACGCTTTTGGTAACAGGTTCAATAAATAACATTGGAGATATGCCATGTAATCCATCAATAGGAGGTACTAGCAAAGGTATTATAGTTAGAGAAATAGATGCTTTAGGTGGACTAATGGGAAAAATAACCGATAAAGCTGCATTACAAATTAAAATGTTAAATAAAAGTAAAGGCCCGGCTGTACATTCTCTTAGGGCACAAGCAGATAAAGAAACTTATCCAAAATTTATGATAAAAACTTTACAGAATTTACAAAATTTGACAATAATGGAATCTATAGTTGAAAATATTATTGTAAATAATCAAAAAATAGGTGGAGTTGTTTTAGACTCAGGTGAAAAAATCACATCCAAATGCGTAATTTTAACAACAGGAACTTATTTAAAAAGTGATATTCTAATAGGTGATAGTGTAACACCATCTGGACCCCATGGAGAAAAAAGGTCCAATCATTTAAGTGATCAACTTAAAGGTTTAGGTTTTAACATCATTAGGCTAAAAACTGGAACACCACCAAGAATAGCTAGAGATTCCATTGATTATAATCTTTTAAGAAAAGAACCAAATGATTTGGAAAGATATTCATTTAGCTTTGATGAAATACCAAATTATGATGTTAATAAACAGGTTGATTGTTACGTAGTTAACACTAACAGCGAAACACATAACATTATTAATAATAACTTATTAAGATCAAGTATGTATGGTGGTATAGCAACTGGTATTGGACCAAGATATTGTCCTAGTATTGAAGATAAAATAGTACGATTTAATGATAAGGAAAAACATATATTATTTTTGGAACCACAAAGCAATGTTAAGGAAAGCAAATACTATAACTCTATGTATCTACAGGGATTTTCTACTTCAATGCCAAAAGATGTACAAGAAGAAATGCTTCATTCATTAGTTGGATTTAAAAATGCAAAAATTCTTGAGTATGCATATGCTATTGAATACGACGCAATCTATCCAACTCAGATTAAACCATCATTAGAATCAAAATTAATTGAAAATTTATTTACCGCTGGACAAATAAATGGAACAAGTGGTTATGAAGAAGCTGCTGGGCAAGGTATAATTGCTGGAATTAATGCTAACCAAAAAATTAGGAATAAAGAACCCCTAATACTTAAAAGAAATGAAGCTTATATTGGAGTTTTAATTGATGACTTAGTTACAAAAGGGACAATTGAACCTTATAGAATGTTAACTAGCAGAGCTGAATTTAGATTAATATTAAGACACGATAATGCCGATTTAAGGCTTAGAAAGTATGGTTATAAAGTCGGTTTAATAGATGAAAAACAGTACAATAAATTATTAGAAAAGGAAAAAGAAATAAAGCAAATAATTAAGAAATTCAAAGAAACGAAAATATCTAAAAACGATTTAAAAAAATATTTTGATACTGATAAGTCATACTTATTATCTGAATTGATAAAAAGGCCTGAGATAAACATTCATAATTTAAGTGAATTAATTGATACAGAAAGTTATAATAAAGAAGCTTTGGAGGAAGTATTAATTGAATTAAAGTACGAAGGTTATATAAAGAAGACTTATCAACAAGTTGAAAAATTGACTAAAGCAGAAAGTAAAAAGATACCATCTGATATTGATTATGATAAAGTAAGTAACTTAGCAAGTGAAGCTAGAATTAAGCTTAAAGAAATTAAACCACTTACTATTGCTCAAGCTTCAAGAATAAGTGGAGTTAATCCTAGTGACATATCTTGTTTAACAATCTATCTAAAAAAGGAATATAAAAATGACTGAGATAATTTTTTATGAAGAATTAAAAAAAATAAATATAGATTTAACAAATAAACAAAAACAACAATTTAGGGATTATTTGAATTATTTAATAGATTACAATAAGATTATTAACCTAACCGCTATTACTGAAAAAAACGAAATATATTTAAAACATTTTTATGATTCTTTGTTAGTAGCAAAGTACTACAGTTTTTCAAATGAAAAAGTTTTAGATATTGGTTCTGGTCCAGGATTCCCTGGTGTTCCACTATTAATTTGCTTTCCAGACATTCAATTAACAATAATAGAATCAAATACTAAAAAAGTTGTATTTCTAAATAATCTAAAAGAAATACTTGGCTTGAACTTTGAAATAGTTAATGAAAGAGCGGAAATACACGCAAAAAAAGTTAGAGAAATTTTTGATGTTGTGGTATCAAGGGCAGTAGCTAATTTAAGTATATTAGCTGAATTATCCATTCCTTTTTTAAAAAATGGTGGAATATTGATTTCATATAAATCAAAAGCTGAAGATGAAATTTTAAATATAGATAAATGTTTAAAAAAACTTTCTTCAATTTTACAAAAAGTAGAAAAAACATTTTTAATAGATGATATAGTAAGAACCTTTATTTTTATTAAAAAAACAGGACCTACTGATTTAAAATATCCAAGAGAATATAAAAAAATTAAAAAAAATCCATTGTAAAACACTTAAAATAATGCAAAAACTAATTGCAAAAAACTAAAAATTAAAGTAATATTATAATAGGGTATTTTATAAGAATAGCAAAGGGGCAAGGAAATGAATACTGAAACAGTTGAACAAATATTTGTTGAAGATATTATTCCTAATAGGTTTCAACCGAGAAGTACTTTTAATGATAAAGATCTCAGAAATCTATCAGATTCAATTAAGAACTACGGAATTATTCAACCACTAATCTTAAGAAAAATAGGAAATAAATATGAGATAATTGCTGGAGAAAGAAGGTATAAAGCAGCTTGTATTGCAGGCTTGAAAACTGTGCCAGCAATTGTGAGAAATTTAACAGACGATGAAAGTGCTGAAATCGCACTTATAGAAAACTTACAGAGAAAAAATTTAACAAGTATAGAAGAAGCCCAAAGCTATCAATATTTATTGAATAGGGGATATGTTACAGAAGAAAAACTAGCTAATACTCTTGGCATAGATAAATCAACGATTGATAATAAATTAAAATTATTACAATTAAGTGAAGTTGTTCAAAATGCATTATTAAATAATCGGATAAGTGAAGGTCATGCGAGAAGTTTATTAAGACTTACTAATACCGCTGAACAACAAAATATGCTTAATAGAACAATAAATGAGCGATTAACCGTGAAACAATTAGATAATGAAATAAATAAAGTTTTAAATATCGATTCGAATGATCACTTACTTGATAAAACTGAAGGGATGGATACTATGAATACAAATCAAGATATTAATATCAAAACAGATAATACTACAGTAAATGATACTACAAGTTCTTTAACTAATAATGAAAAACCAAAAACTAACATATTTGGTTTTCAAATACCAAGTGAATCAGAGCTTGAAAGTGAGGCTCCAAACCTTGATACAGAAACAAAAGGAGAGGAACCAATGGAACAGATAGGTTTTAATCCATTTGCTTTTTCTGTTAATGATAATAATAATAATCAAACAGAAGAAACTACTGATACTTCTTCTAATAATTCTAATGAAAGTACAGACAGTGAGGATTTAGAGAAATTTGAAATGTTTGATATTTTTGGTGATAGCGTTAATCCAAATGAGCAAGCTGATACTGATAAAGAAACAGAAGAAACTCCTAAATCTTTTAATTTAGGCGATGAAATCAATAAGGTTAGGGAACTCATTAGTATTATAAAAACCGATGGATTTAAGGTTGAAATGGAAGAATATGATCTAGAAGATGTATACCAAATTAATATAAGAATACAAAAACAATCTGTTGAATAAACAGATTATTTTTTTTGATTTTCATAAATTGGTTCTGTACCTTTTACAAAGAAAAATAAAGATCTTTTCTTAGCATCATAGCTACCTGTTATGGGATTTAAAGGTACTGCAATTATATTATTTGGCTTTTCATACCATGAGTTTTCTAATTTTCTTTGTGATTCTTCCATAGTATCAGCCCATATGTTTTTAGTGATACTTGAATACCCATCTGTTTTTTTTTCATTTTTGTCTTGACCAGTCCATACTAATAATAAACCATTTCTGTTATAGCCAATGACCCAATGATCATAATTAGTGGTGCCAGTTTTTATGGCGTAATCTTTGGTTAATCTTCCCGCAATACTAATTGCTGTTGGAGAATTGTAATCTATAAAATCTTTATTATATGTATTTTTCATCATTTCATTTACTATATACACATTGTCATAATTTAATACTTGTTCTTCTCTATTATCCTTCTTATATAATATATTTCCCTCTAAATCTTCTACTTTTCTAATGAAATAAGTATCTTTTTTTATTCCGCCACTAGCCAGAGTGGTATAGCATGAGGCATAATCCAGTAAATTAATTTCTTTTGCACCTAATGCAAGAGAAGGATTATAATCAACATTTTCTTGTAAGCCAGCATTTTTGAGTGTATTAATTAAAGCATCCTCACCTAAAAATAAATGCGTTTTAACCGCATAGACATTATCAGAATATGCTAATGCTGCTGCCATAGTTATTTTTTTATTCGCATATAAATCATTATAATTTTGTGGAGAATACACTTTATCATTATCTAAATTGAATGTCGTTTTTTCACTTTTAAACGTTGAAGCCATGGTTAAACCATTTTCCAGCGCGGTATAATATAAGAAAGGTTTTATTGTAGATCCAACTTGTCGTTTTGATTTTAGCACTCTGTTATATTGACTAAGATTATAATCTTTTCCGCCAGCCAATGCTTCTATTTCTCCAGTTGTAGGATTAATATAAACTGCAGCAACCTCAGTATTATCATTTTTCATATTATTATTAATTGCTTTTTCTAAGCTTTCCTGTGTTTTCATATCTAAAGAACTATATATTTTTAAACCTCCAGATTTAGCCAAAGAATCAGGTATCTGTTTAATTTTACTTAATTCATCCAGTACTGCATCTTGATAATACATGATACTTGTCAAATTATTACTTTTTCTTTTACCAATAATCCTAATTTTTTTCTTAAATAAATTATTATATTGTGTCCTAGTTATATAATTGTTCTCATACATTTTTTTTGCTACAATTTTAGCACGCTTTATAGAGTTATCATAATAAGACAATGGATTAAAATATGTTGGACTTTTAGGAATGCTTGCCAAAATACAGGATTCTTCTACAGACAATTCACTTGGTTTTTTATTAAAATAGAAGCTTGCTGCACTATCTATTCCATAATTTCCTTGTCCAAAATTAATAGTATTTAAGTATCCTTCTAATATATCATCTTTTGAATACTGTAATTCTATTCTTGAAGTAAGTAAAGCTTCTTCAACCTTTCTTTTCCAAGTTTTATCAAAGGATAAATACAAATTTTTAACATACTGTTGACTAATTGTGGATGCTCCCTCAACCACTTTTTTATGTTTTATATTTTTAATAATTGCACTGATTATTCTGGGATAATCAAAACCCTTATGCTTGTAAAAGTTTTTATCTTCAATACTTAATATTGCATTTTTAAGATTAGGATTTATATTGTTAATATCTACCCAAGAATTTGAACCTGAGCCTTTATAAATTAAATCGTTATTATTGTCATATAAATAGAACTTATTACTAGATTTTATTTGAATTTTTGGTGAAAAGTATGAATACAAATATAATCCACTTAATGCTAATATAGAAATTAATGTAAAAAGTATTAAAGTTTTAAATATAAATTTAATCATGCTTACATTATCACTCTTTCTCTTATTAGTATGTTTTATAATAAAGGATTTAAACATTAATGTTGAAAAAAATTATTTCTATGATAATATATAATCGAGTTGATTTTATGAAAAAGTTAAATTATTCTATAATGCGAAATGACGTAAAGATTTATTCTTCTGATTCAAACTATATTTTAAAAAATAATATTATTACTTTTTATCATGAGAAAATTAAACTTATTATTAACAGACAACATGAGAGTTTTACTAGAGAAACTAATGATGATATATTGTTTATTAGTGATATAGAATCATATGTATTTTTAAAGTCTGAAAATGCTAAGTTTAAATTAGATTTAGATCATTTTTCTTTTAATATCAATAATGCAACTATGGTTATTAGTTATCAAATATCAGGAGACAATGAAACTGTAAAGATTGTAATTAATTTATAGTATTTGATTTAAAAATGAAAAAAGTTCTAGTTATTTGTTGACATATCATTAATTATATGTCATAATGCATTCGAGTAATTTTTATATGAACTATATTTTTTCTTAGTGCATATAATAATTAGAATAATTGTGGAGGAATATTAATGAAAAAAATTAGTATTAGTAAAGAAGAATTAGAAATGATGAATTATAATGATATTGCACATTTAGTTTTAGAAAATAGGAAGAAAAAAATGAAGACTATAGACCTATTTAAAGAGGTATGTAATCTTTTAGAACTTGATGAAAATAAATATGATGATCATATAACAGATTTCTTTTCTTTATTAAGCACTGATAAAAGATTTATTATGCTTGATGGCGGTTATTGGGATTTAAAAATTAAACATAACAAAGGTATAGAGATAGATGAAGAAGTCTTAGAGGATGATGATGACGATGATGAAGATTTTATCGAAGAAATACCACTAGAAGATTATTCAGATGACGATGATGAAGAAAATGATTTGAGTGATTTAGTTATTATAGATGAGGACGAAGACGAACTATAAGAAAGGGAGATAGTTATGGATGAAAAACTTAAAAGCATCAAAGAAAAATACTTAGAATTAGAAAAAAAACTATCAAATCCAGAAATTTTAAATGATTATAAGAAATTAAAAACCATTTCAAAACAAAAAAGCGATATAGAAGATATTATTACTAAATATGACTTATATTTAAAAGCAGGAAAGGACATAGAGGAATTAAATCATATTGAAGATGATGAAATGTATGCCCTTGCTAAGGATGAAATAAAAAATTTAGAAGATGAAAGAAAGAAACTCTTAGAAGAAATTAAAGTTTTATTAATTCCAAAAGATGAGAATGACGACAAAAATATAATTATGGAAATAAGAGGTGCAGCCGGAGGCGATGAAGCAAATATTTTCGCTGGTGATCTATATAGAATGTACACCAGATATGCAGAAAAGAATAACTGGAAAATGGAATTAATACATAGTGTGGATGGAACAAGCGGAGGTTTTTCACAAATTGAATTTTTAATAAAAGGTGAAAATGTATATTCAAAATTGAAATATGAGAGCGGAGCTCATCGAGTTCAAAGAGTTCCTGAAACAGAATCTCAAGGAAGAGTTCACACTTCAACTGCGACTGTTTTGGTAATGCCTGAAACTGATGACATAAATATTGATATTAAAGAATCAGATATAAAAACCGACGTATATCATTCATCTGGAGCAGGTGGGCAATCTGTTAATACTACCAACTCTGCTGTTAGATTAACTCATATACCTACAGGAATTGTTGTAACATGTCAAAATGAAAGAAGTCAAATAAAGAATAAAGAACAAGCTATGAAAGTGTTAAAAGCAAAGATTTATGATGAAGAGCAAAGGAAAAAAGAACAAATAGAAGGAAACGAACGTAAATCAAAGATTGGCACTGGCGATAGATCAGAAAAAATAAGAACATACAATTATCCACAGAACAGGGTAACAGATCATAGAATTAATTTTTCTGTAATGAATTTAGACAAAGTAATGGATGGTAATTTAGACGAAATAATAGAATCCTTAATAATCGAAGATCAAAGACTAAAATTAGAAGGTTCAGGTTTAAATGAAAACTAAACCTTTTTTTATAACAGATTTAGATTATAAATTATTACAAAAAAAATACAAAGGCTCTGAATTTGATAAAATCATAGAAAAAATTAATAATAATTATCCAGTTCAGTATGCTATTGGTGATGTTGAATTCTATGGAACAACAATAAATGTTGATGAAAGAGTCTTAATTCCAAGATTTGAGACAGAACTACTTGTTGATAAAATAATTGATATCTTTAAAAACAAGAAACGTCTAAATGTACTTGATTTATGTACAGGAAGTGGTTGTATAGCTATTGCTCTTGCTAAAAATCTAAACTGTCAAGTCGATGCAGTTGATATTAGTAAAGAAGCATTATCTTTAGCAAAAGAAAACGCAAAACTTAAT
>CADBSQ010000097.1 GCA_902797415.1 uncultured Erysipelotrichaceae bacterium
CTTGCTAAAAATCTAAACTGTCAAGTCGATGCAGTTGATATTAGTAAAGAAGCATTATCTTTAGCAAAAGAAAACGCAAAACTTAATAACACTAAAATATCTTTTTCACAAAAAGATATTTTAAAGGATTATGATTTTGATAAAAAATACGATTTAATAGTATCAAACCCACCATACGTAAAACGTGATGAAATAGTAACCGAAAACACAAAATATGAACCAAGTATTGCACTTTATCCAAAAACAGATGACATAATCTTTTACAAAAAAATAATTAGTTTCTCAAAAAACATAATAAAGAAAAATGGTTTAATTGCATTTGAGATAGGATCTACTCAAGGAGCCAGAATAAAAAAAATTGCATTAGATGCTTATCCGAATGCAACAGTGGAAATTTCTAAAGATTATAATAATTTTGATAGGTATGTATTTATAAAAATGAATAATTAATAATAAATTTTTACAATATATTTAGGGGGTTATGAAAAAATTTATATTAATATTCTTTTTTTTGTACTATTGTTTTACGTCATCGTATATAGATATACCAAAAAGTTCATTTCGCATCAGGGTTATTGCCAATTCAAACTCTAGCACAGATGTTATAAACAAACAGATAATATATAATTCGGTTATAAAAAAAATAAACAATATTATAAATAATTCTTCAAATCTAGACGAATCATATGTTTTAATTTTAAACAACAAAAAATCATTAAATAATAATATTAAAAAAACATTTATAAAAAACAATATTAAAGAAAAATATAAAATCTATTATGGTTACAATTTTTTTCCAGAGAAAAAATATAAGAATAATCTTTATAAGTCTGGTAGTTATAGATCATTAGTAATTATAATAGGAAACGGGAAAGGAAAAAACTGTTGGTGCAGTATTTATCCAGAAACATGTTTTATAACAAAAAATAATAAAAAAGAATATCGATTTCTTATAAAAGATATTCTTTTTTATTGCAAAAAAAAGCAAGTGATAATTAACAAATTATATATATAAATATATATAATTTAATCACTTGCTATAAACAATATAACACAACTTTTTAAAAAAGTAAAGTATTTTTTTTAATAATAATATAATTTTAATGGAGGTATAAATGTACATATTATATTTAATAATTCTAGCAACTTCATTAAGTATGGATGCCTTCAGTGTTTCACTGAGTATAGGTAATTATATTAAGAATAAGTTTATTTTTTCTTTAATAATTTGTGTATTTCATTTTTTATTTTCCATATCGGGTTATTACTTAGGATTTCTTTTAAATAATTATGTACATAATACTGATATGATTGCTTTTATTATTTTTTTATACATTGCTGTCAATATGTATCAAGAAAGAAAAAATAAACAACCCAAAATAAATATTAACTTTCTAAGTATTTTTTTAGTTACAATAGGAGTAAGTATAGATAGTTTTGGAGTAGGTATAACTATTACACAAAACATTTTACTATCAGCGACAATTATATCACTTTTTGCTTTTTCCTTTACTTATATAGGTTTAATTTTAAATAAATATCTCCAAGAAAATAATTTTTCTATAATAGGTATAATAATTTTATTTATAATAAGTATTGTACATTTACATAAATTTATTTTTAATTTTGTTTGATTTTAACAAAATATGTGTTATAATACTGAGGAATTTAATTTCTATGTCACCCAGGTGATATGGCGAAAGGAGAGAAAATTGTGAAAAAAAATTTACATCCTACTATTAAAGACTGCACTGTAACATGTGATTGTGGAGCTACTTTTAAAACAAAATCTACAAAAGAGGAAATACATGTTGAATCATGTAACAATTGTCATCCATTCTACACTGGTGCACAAGGAAAATTTAAAAAGACTGGTAAAGTTGAAAAATTTTATGAAAAATACAAAGATAGTATAAACGACAATAAAAAATAAGTTGAGTGAAAATTCAACTTATTTTTTTATAATGAGCCTTTAATCCTTGATATACTTTCTGTTATTCGTTCTACATCAGAATCTTCTGTCTTATCTCTTTTATCACGAAATATAATACCATTCTTGGACCATATATCAATTTCTGGACTAGAATATGACCAATTACCGTTTTTACCATGAATAGTAGTTATACAATCATTATGTGTCCTCTTAAATATTAATAAATTGCCATTTTTAAAATGTAGTGTATCAGAAATAATAAAATTCTCATCTTCTAAGTATTCTTTAATAATGATACTCAAATCAATAAATTGATCCTGATCTCTATCAGTAATCGAGCAAATATCTTCGAATACCTTTAATATATCTAAAGGGAATTCTGTCTTTAAAAAATAATCCTGAAGAGAACTTCTTTCAATATTTGATAAATCATCATCAGGTTTAGTGGTTAAAGTAACAACTAAAGCTTGATTTTCTAAACTAGTTTGGTAAGTGCTTTTTCCTGCAAGAGTATCAATCAATAACGAGTGTTCACTTACCTTATCCTCTATATTAACCAAATTAAAATCATTATTTTCGTATTTAAATGAATAATTCTTATTATCTTTTGTTACAATTATTGCTTTTGAAATAGAGCTTTTATCTAAAACTATTGTAAATACACTATCTGATTTCATAGACTCTACTATTATGCTATTCTTAGAAAGATATATCTCAAAGGATTCCTCAGAAGCGCCTATGCTGCTTAGAATATGTGATATTTTTAATTTTATTTCTTTTTTTGAATATGCTTCTAATAATTCACACATTCTATTTTCCTCAACTTCATCACTTTTAAACACTATTTTATAGTATTTAGTATTTTCACTTAAACCTTTATTCAAAAAATTCATTAAACTCATATAATTTCCCCCTAAAGTGGTTGTATATTATAACACAAAATATAAAATATGCTAGTATATATTTAAAAAAATTGCTATAATTTTACTAGGAGATGATAAATATGAAAATTGCTATTGCTAGTGATCATGCCGGTGAAGAGTATAGAAAAAAGATTATAAATCACTTTAATACTTATAATTTTTTAGATCTTAGTCCAAACAATTCACCATATGATGATTATCCTGACTTTGCATTCAAATTAGGTGAAACAATCAGAGATGGTAAAGCAGATATTGGAATTCTAGTTTGTGGAACCGGTATAGGAATGAGCATTGCATGTAATAAAGTTAAAGGTATTAGATGTGCTCACATTACAAGAGTTGAAGATGCAGAAAAAGCTAAAACACATAATGGGGCAAATGTTATTGCTTTTGGAAGCTATTTAGATATAAATCTAGTTTATGATATGGTTAAAAAATTTGTAGAAACCACAGATAAACCCGAAGAAAGACACATAAATCGAATAAATAAAATAATAAAATATGAGTCTGGTGAATATAATGAGTTATAAACTAATTGTTTATATATTATCTGTGCTAACAACGACTTTTGCACTTTCAAGTGTTGACTTAAATAGAATATTTAAAAAAAATAAGGTAGTTGAAGCGAATATATTTGCTATTCTACTAATTCTTATGATGTCACACCTTGTCGCGCAATTTATAATAAACTTTATGGAGGTAAGTAAGATACTATAATGAAAAAAAATCTTTTTTTACTGATAATAATAATTTTTATGTTACCATTTATTTTTGTTAAAGATGAAGTAAAAAAAGAACCTAAAGAAAATAAACAAACTCTTAAAATTAATATTTATAAAAATCAAGAAACCAAAAATATAGATTTAGAAAGTTATATAATTGGTGTAGTAGCAGGTGAAATGCCTGCTAGTTTTAATATTGAAGCTTTAAAAGCTCAGGCTGTTGCTGCAAGGACATATGCACTTTATAGATATGAGAATAACAAAGTATTAAAAACAGATACATCGGAACAAGTATACATTGACAAAGAAGAAATGAAAAGAAAATGGGCTGAAAACTATGAATACTATTATAATAAAATTAAGAACGCTGTCTTAAATACTAAAAGTGAGGTAATAACATATAAGAATAAACCGATACTCGCATATTATTTTGCTATTTCTAATGGTAATACCCAAGATTCAGAATATGTATTTAAAGAATATGATTATTTAAAAAAAGCTGAATCAATATACGACAATGAATCAATTAAAAATTTTAAAACTAACTTTACATATACTAGAGATGATTTTATAAACAAATTAAACATTTCATGTGAAACAATCACAATAAATTATATTCATTATAACAATAGTAATTATGTCCAAGACTTAAGCATTTGTAATAAGGTTTTTAAAGGCAATGAATTTAGAACACTTTTAGGCATAAAAAGCCCATCATTTGAAATAAATGTAAACGATAATGTAAATATTACGACTTATGGATATGGCCATGGTGTAGGAATGAGTCAATACGGAGCAAATGGTTATGCAAACCACGGATTAACATATAAACAAATTTTAAAACATTATTATAAAAACACCAAAATAAAAAAATTTATTGTATAAAAATCCTTTTTCTACTCACAATTTAGATTAGAAGGAGATTTTTATATGAAAAAGAAAAAATTAAGAACAGAAGTAAAATTATTTTTATCAATTTTGATACTTAGCTTATTTGCAGCTGGTATAATGTTTAGCAGTAGTCTTTATTCAAGCATAAATCAAAACAATAATTATGTTCCAAAGGAATCAAGCCAGCAAAGAATTATTAAAGAAGTAGTGGAAGAAGTAAAGATGCCATCTAAACCTTTTTTAGTAGATAATGTAAAAGTATCTAAAAGCTTTTATAATCCAAAACAAAATGAAGAAGAACAAATCAAATCACTAATATATTACAAAAATACTTATATGCAAAACACTGGAATTCTTTATAATAGCGATGAAACATTTGACGTAGTTAGTTCCATGGATGGGGAAGTAACCTCCGTTACTAAAGATGAAATACTAGGAAATGTCGTTGAAATATCTCATTCAAACGAATTAATAACAATTTATCATTGTTTAAATGAAGTAAACGTTAAAGCAGGAGATAAAGTTAAACAAAATGATGTAATTGGTACAAGTGGTAAAGTAAATATAGACGAAGGCTATGAAAATGCATTATTATTTGAGGTTAATTATAAGGGCAATATTATTAATCCCGAAGAATTTTATAATATGAATGTGAAAGATCTAATAAATTAATGTTTAAAAATAAAGAAATACTTATCTATATTGACTCAAATTATACTCATATATACTTTAAAAATCAAAACAGAACAATAATAGAAAAAAACAATAATATAATCAAAAATAGTGAAATAGTAAACGTTGAAAAAACTCTTAAACATTTATTAGAAATAGATAAAAAATATAATATATATAATGGATATTTAAAACCCAACTTAACAGTATTATATAATGATTTAGTAAGTTGTGACATTATTTATTTATACAAAGAAGTATTACAAGATTTTAACTATAAAAACATAGATTTTATAAAATTATCTGATCTAATTAAGAACATTAAAAACAGTGATAGGATTCTTCTTTATGATAATAATTGTTATATTTCATTTTCTTTATGTAAAACTTTTAATCAATTGAATAATCTTCCTTTTGAACCAATTATTATTGGTTCAAAAGATTCTAAATTTAAATATTATTCTGATAAGTTTTTTATATGGAATAGTTTTTTAAGATATTTTACAAAAAATTAATCTTATGGTATCATGTTTGTAGGAGATGATTTTATGAAAATATCTATTCATGGTGATCATGTAGTAATCACTGAATCAATTAAAAATTATGTAGAAAGCAAATTGTCTAAATTAGAAAAATATTTTAAAAATGATGATGCGATTGAAACAATAGTAAAAATCAAGGTTAGAGGTAACATGCAAATTATAGAAGTTACTGTTCCAAGCAAATTATTTACGTTAAGAGCAGAGGAAAGAAATGCAGATTTATATTCTGCGATTGATTTAGTTGTTAAAAAGTTAGAGGGCCAAATAAGAAAAAATAAAACAAAGATTGCTAGAAGATATAGAGATAAAAAAGGATTCATCTTTAATGAAGACGAAGAGGAAGAAGAGGAAGTTCAAACTCAAATTGTTAGAAGAAAAGAAATAGAGTTTAAACCAATGGATGAAGAGGAAGCGGTTATTCAAATGGAACTAGTAAATCATGATTTCTTTTTATTCAAAAACTCTAAAGAAAAATGTACTAGTGTTGTTTATAAGAGAAAAGATGGCACTTATGGTATAATTAATGCTAGATAAAAAACAAAATTTCAAAATTTTGTTTTTTTATTGGATTTATCCCTATTTTCAGGGTTTACATTTTATATTAATTTTGTTAGAATGTTATAGACGGAGGTCTTAAAAATGAGTGTATTTAGAAGTTTAATAGATTCTGAGTATAAAGAATTACAAAAATTTAAAAAAATAGCAAATTCAATTGAAGACTTAGATGAAGAAATGCAAAAGCTTTCTGATGAAGAGCTTAAAAATAAAACTGTAGAATTTAGAAAACAGCTTAGTGAAGGTACAACATTAGATAATTTGATTGTTCCAGCTTTTGCTGTAGCACGAGAAGCGGCATTTAGGGTTATTGGTGAAAAACCTTATTATGTTCAGCTTTTAGGTGGTCTTGCAATTCACTTTGGTAATATCGCAGAGATGAAAACAGGTGAAGGTAAAACATTAACAGAAATTATGCCTGCCTACTTAAATGCGTTGCCTGGTGAAGGAGTTCATATCATAACAGTTAATGAATTCTTAAGTGAACGTGACTCACAATGGATGGGTGAAATTTTTAGATTTCTTGGTTTAACTGTTGGTCTAAACTTAAGAACGCTATCACCTGAAGAAAAAAGAGAAGCATATAATGCTGATATAATGTATTCTACAAATAATGAAATTGGTTTTGACTACTTAAGAGATAATATGGTTCAAAGAAAGGAAGATAGAGTTCAAAGACCTTTAAACTTTGTTATTGTTGATGAGGTTGACTCAGTTTTAATCGATGAAGCAAGAACTCCACTTATTATTTCAGGTGGTGAAATGAACGCTGCAAATCTATATATTGATGCCGATATCGCTGTTAAAAACTTAGACAGTAAAACAGACTTTGTTATGGATGAAAAATCTAAACAAGTATCATTAACAGTGGAAGGATCTAAAAAAGTACAATCAGCATTTGGTTTAAAAAATATGTATGATGAAGATAATGCACCACTTGTACATCACATTAATCAAGCTTTACAAGCAAACTATAGAATGAAAAAAGACGTTGATTATGTTGTTAATGATAAAAACGAAGTAATAATTATTGACCAGTTCACTGGTAGACTTATGGAAGGTAGACAATTTAGTGAAGGCCTTCATCAGGCGATAGAAGCCAAAGAAGGAGTTAAAATAAACCAAGAAACAAAAACAATGGCTACAATTACTTTCCAAAACTTATTTAGATTATATAAAAAAATATCTGGAATGACTGGTACTGCTAAAACAGAAGAAGAAGAATTTAGAGATATTTATAATATGTACGTTATTAGAATACCAACTAATAAACCAGTTATAAGAAAAGATTATACTGATAAATTATATTCAACTGAAAAAGGTAAATTTAAAGCAATCGTTCAAGAAATTAAAAAAATTCATGCAACTGGACAACCTATTCTAGTTGGTACGATCTCAGTTGAAAATAACGAGCGCTTATCAAAAATGCTTGATAAGGAAAAGATTAAACACGAAGTACTAAATGCTAAGAATCACCATAGAGAAGCGGAAATAGTTGCTAAAGCTGGTGAAAAAGGTGCTGTAACAATTGCAACTAATATGGCTGGTCGTGGTACAGATATTAAACTTGGAAAGGGTGTTAGAGAACTTGGTGGATTATACGTTATAGGTACAGAAAGACATGAATCAAGACGTATTGACAATCAGCTTCGTGGTAGATCTGGTCGTCAAGGTGATCCAGGAGTTTCTCAGTTCTTTGTATCATTTGAAGATGATTTAATGCAAAGATTCGGAACTGAAAAGATTAAGAATATGGTCCAAGCTCTTGGTATGCCTGAAATGCAAGCAATTCAAAATAAAATGCTTGCTAAGTCAATCGAAACCGCTCAGAAAAAAGTTGAGGGTAACAACTTCGACGGACGTAAAAACTTACTAGATTACGATAACATTATAAGTGAGCAAAGACAAATCATTTATAGAAAGAGAAATGAACTGCTTGATGCAGAAAATCCTCGTGACATAATTTTAGATACATTTAGAAATCATGTCTGTGATATAGTAGAAAAACACATCGCACCAGAAGGAAAACTAACGGATGATGATAATGAAGCAATTGTTACATGGTTCAATAATAATATGTTAAGAAGTTTCACTTTAAGTGTAGATGATATTAAGGATAAAACTATTGAAAATGTTGAAGATGTAATCTATACAAAAGTTGTTGAAGAATATGAAGAAAAAATTAAAGATCTACCTGAAGAAATTATTGCTGATTATAATAGAATAATTTCTTTAAGAGTAATGGATACTGCTTGGATAGAACACATAACTACAATGACGCAATTAAGGGAAGGTATCCAGCTTCGTGGTTATGCACAGGTTAATCCACTTCAAGCTTATGCTATGGAAGGATACGAACTATTCCAAGATTTACTTGAAGAAATAGATCAAAACGTTTCTATATTCTTGTTACGTACTGAAATTAGACAAAACTCTATAGCAGAACGTCCAAGACAAAGAATGCAAATGAATGATGGTAAACCTAAAGTTGGTGTAACTGTTAAGAAAAACAAAAAACCAAAAAGAAATGACCCATGTCCATGTGGCAGTGGCAAGAAGTATAAGCAATGTTGTGGTAAATAACTCGTAAACCTTGATAAAATA
>CADBSQ010000098.1 GCA_902797415.1 uncultured Erysipelotrichaceae bacterium
ATGGCATTGTTTACATTGTTTGTCACATATCGCAAAAAATAAAACATTAAAAAGAGAATTTTAATATTCTCTTCATTTCTTTTTTTGATTTTTAAATAGATTATTTGCATTGAAAAAAGTTAAACTAACAAATATATTGGTTTTACGAGAATAATTGATTTTAATATTATAATTGGAATTCCTAAAATTAAATAAATTCTTTCAAAAAAAAAAGAATAAAGAGAGCTTAAAACTCATCTTTATGAATACTTTTTATAGACATAAGTTTCACTGGAAAGTTTAGCTTTATTCAATTTATTTAAATATAAACTTTGTTTACACGTATGGAAGTATTTTGCTGTTTTACCTAAAACCTTACTATAATCATAACCA
Source organism: uncultured Erysipelotrichaceae bacterium (assembly GCA_902797415.1). Classification (GTDB taxonomy): domain Bacteria; phylum Bacillota_I; class Bacilli_A; order RF39; family UBA660; genus RUG11867. The sequence continues at coordinate 373 of CADBSQ010000098.1, forward strand.
GGATTATCATATTTATGGGTTAAGCTTATCATATATCGGTAAGGAATACCATATTGTCCTGCCCCATAAGAAAAAAGCATTAAAACTCGTGTTTTTTTAATATAATATTTTTTTCCGATTTTAACTTTTACTTTAACAAATTTATTAGTTTTAGTTGCAAATGACATCCTTAACCCTGAATCATATTGGTCATATCCATAATATTTAGTTCCAGGAGTATAATAATCACCATCATCGAACCATATATCCTCAACACTGGTGATTAAAAAAAGTTTTTTGTATAGTGCTTTTGAAAGAACCGCTTTATAACCGCCTATACTGAAGGTTCTTTGTTTTTTAGTTGCTTGTTTGTAATTACTTGTAACTGAGACACTGCTTGTTAAGACACTATCTGATGAAGAAACTGATAATACTTCACTATTTTCAGTAGCTCCTAATAATCCCTCATTATTTGTTTGATTTATGTTTGAAGAATTATTATCATTTACAACAGCAATAGGTTCACTATCTTGTCCGGAAATAGATATGGTGTCATTCTCTATTTCATAAATTGAGATTATATCATTATTTTGTTCTTTAAATATATTCGTGTCATTATCAACTGCACTTACACAAGATATACTTAAGATAACAAATAACACACTTAAAATCAATAAATATCTTTTTCTCATATTAACCCCCAAATAAATTGTACTATAATTATGTTTATCTATAAATATGATAAAGCTTTTCCAAGCAGGTATTCAACTTTAATATTTTCGCTGTGATGATCAATTAAAACAATACCTGATAATTTGGCAAATGATAGTAAGTATAATATATTTGTTAGGATACAAATAATACATAATAAATTAGTAGATTATAAACATAAGGGAGGTTTAAAATGAAAAAGATTTTTCTAATATCATTGGTAATAATTATTGCTTTATCTATTGGAGTTGTTTCAGCTAGTGAAAATATAACGAATGACAATGTTCTTTCAGACTATTCTGATGACATCTCATCAAATATAGATGAAGAGAATAACTACAATGCTGAAATTATTGCTAAAGTGAAACAAGATAGTGATATAATCAGAGTTGAAATCAGAGATAATGATGATCCATATAATAATGCTTGGGTTGATGAACTTGAATATAGAATAGACCATGGCGCTAAAAAATCATTGGATGAATTTCAAGATGGATATAACGGAGCTACATATTATATTCCATATAAATTAAGCAATGGAAAACATAAAGTTGAACTAAGTATTCAAGATGAATATTATAAGGCAAAACCTCTGGTATTAAATTTTAAAATTGACAAAAAAACACCTACCATCAAGGCAATTAAATGTAAAACCACCGATAAAAAAGTAATCTTAAAAGCTACCGTTAAATACAATGGCAAAAACATTAATGAAGGAAAGGTAACCTTTAAAATAAAAGGAAAAACTTATACTGTCAATGTTAAAAAAGGCGTTGCAATTAAAAAGCTTAAAATAAAAAACGGATACCACCTATACACAGCTACTTTTAAATCTTCAAAATATTTTGTGAAATCCAGTGCCAATTATGCCATAAAAGGCAACAAATATTACATTATAAAAACTAAAGGTCTCCGTGGCGGAACTTACTCTATTAAAATACCATTTAAACAATATTTAAAACTTGTGGAAGCTAAAAGGAATGGATATTTTGATCATATAAGCATGAAAACTGGTAAAAAGGAAAAGTTTGTTGCCACAAAAGATATTTACACTACAAAAACCGATTACAAATGGAAAAAGATTTATGTCTTAGATTATGAATCCTTCTGGGACTATGGTGAAAGCTATTCATACAGTACAGAAAAATATTATAGAGATGGATGGCAATATGTAGGAGGTTATGATAAAACATTTTCTGACGGATATGAGCATTATAGCATCTTTAAAAAGAAAGTCAAAACTA
>CADBSQ010000099.1 GCA_902797415.1 uncultured Erysipelotrichaceae bacterium
ACTCAAGTGGCTGAAGAGGCGCCCCTGCTAAGGGTGTAGGTCGGGAAACTGGCGCGAGAGTTCAAATCTCTCCTACTCCGCCATTAAGAATTTTAGGGCCCTGAGGGGTCTTTTTTCTATAAAATAAAAAGGAGGTTTGAGAAAATGGAAAAAGTATTAATTGGATACATAAGCAATACCCATTCACTAAAAGGGGATATGATACTAAAAAGCAAACACTCCAAAACGGAAGAAATCCTAAAAACAGGAAGAACCATATACATAGAAAATAACAAATTTACTTTAACAAAAGCATTACCCTACAAAGGAAACTATCTAATCCATATAGATGATTTAAATGATATTAACTTAGTTGAAACCAACATTGGTAAAAACGTATTTATAGAAAAAGAACAAAACGAGTTTTTTATAGAAGACTTAATTGGATATAAAGTTATAAGTAATAATAAAGAATATGGCACAGTTAAATCATTTATAAAGACTAATACATATATATTAGAAATATCATATAAAAAAGATTATATGATTCCATACGTTGATGAATTTATAATTAAAATAGATAATGCTGCTAAAAAGATTTATGTTAAAGATGTAGAGGAGCTAATTTTATGAAAATAGATGTACTTTCACTCTTTCCAGAAATGTATGATGGCTTTTTAAATTCATCCATAATTAAAAGAGCTATAGATAAAAAGTTAGTTGAAATAAACATTATCAATTTTAGAGATTACTCACCATTAAATAATAAAATGGTTGATGATACAATATATGGTGGAGGAGCAGGGATGCTTCTTAGATGTGAACCTATATTTGAGTGTATTGATTCTATAAAAACTAATGATTCCTATATAGTTATATTATCACCGGAAGGTAAAACTTATAATCAGAATATTGCTAAATCATTTACAAAAATAAAACATCTAATAATTATATGTGGTCACTATGAGGGTTTTGATGAAAGAATTAAAACACTTGCAGATGAAATTATATCAGTAGGCGATTTTATTCTTACAGGCGGCGAAATAGCATCAATGCTAATCATGGATAGTGTTATAAGATTAGTCCCAGGAGTCATAAATAAAGAAAGCTTAATTAGTGAATCTTTCGAAAAAGGTATGCTTGATTATCCCATGTATACAAAACCAAGAGAATATCGAGGTATGAAAGTGCCCGAAGTTCTAACAAATGGAAACCATGCTGAAATAAAAAAATGGAGAGAACAAGAAAAAATAAAAAAAACAAAAGAAAATAGACCGGATTTAATGGAGTAAGATATGAACTATTACAAATTAGTAAAAAATAATAAAAAAATAAAACTTAAAAGCAAAATCAAACCAACAAATGGTTGTTCCATCAACTCCAAAAACAACATCATTATCTACGAAGATAATCTAAAACAGTTTGTTATTAATAAAAAACTAACAATCATGTTAAACCACATAATACTGTTATACAAATTATACAATGAAGATTCAAGTGATGAGAATCGAGAAGCATTGATTTTAAAAACCGAAAGTTTCAAAAAGCTATTATTTAAAAACTATAGAATGCATCTAAATGAAGAAACATTCAAAAAATTCAGCGATCAAATCATATCAATAGAGAAACAAATAAATATAAACATTGTAAGAAAAAATAGACAAATATAAACAAATTCTTACTTTGTTTTTTTTTATAATAATATCGGTGATAACTTGAAAATATATATTGATCTTTTAATAATAATTAATTTTTTCTTTGATTTAACTATTCTAACATGTGTTGATGTTTTACTTAAAAGGAACACTACATTTAAAAGGATAGTCTTAGCTTCTTTAATAGGTGAAATCAGTATAGTTAGTATTATATATAAAATAGGTTTTACTCTAGTATTAGTTTTATCTATACTAATGAGTATAATCGCTTTTAAGTATAAAAATATTAAGTATACGATTATAAATGTTTTATATTTTTATTTAGTATGTACTCTATTAGGGGGATTTATATATTTTTTAACAAATCAGTTTCAGATTGATTTAGTATATAGTCTTAGATATTTATTAATAATTGTATTTAGTCCATTGGTATTAATTGGGTACTACTTATTAGCTAAAAATATCAAAGATACATATAATAATCTTTATCACATAAAAATAGAGTATGATAAATATGTTTTTAATGG
>CADBSQ010000100.1 GCA_902797415.1 uncultured Erysipelotrichaceae bacterium
AATTTGTCAATTTTTGTTTGCATAAAAAAATAAAATAAGTGAAATATATTATTTTATTTTATAAATTTCGTTTGCTGCAGAATACCCTATACAAAACTGGATGAGAACTAAAGATGTTATTTTGTATTAGGTCTATGGGAAAAACTTCATAATAAAGATTTTAAACGTGCCTGATTCGACACGTTTGAGAAAAATACAGGAAGTAATAAATCACAAAAAAGGATTAAAGATGTGTTAATGACACTAAAATAACTGATAATAAAATATTAGTTGTCATAACTCTCCTTATAGCACAGTCTAATCCAAAAGAAAACAATCTTTTCTATAATTTTTTGAAAAATGTAATATTGCTAAGATATAGTGATAAGATTTCCATCGGCTCTAGAAGCAAAATAGAGATCAAATTATAAGGCTTGTAGATAAAATAGAGATAGATAAAAATAAAAAGATATATGTACATTTAAAATTTCCAGAGTTATTAGTAGATGTTTAAAAAGCAGTTATTTGAAAGTATTACTCCCATTTATCGGTTATTCTGTAAATGTAACCCAGTAAAAAAGAGAAATTGTATGTTCTTTTTAAGGTAACACTTCCGTTTTTATTGTATTGTGGTTCTTCTCTACTATTTAGCATGACATCAATTGGAATAATACTAAATGTTTCTAGAAGTAGTAATACGTGAAAATTATAAAATTCGGTTAAAAATAAATTACAATCTTTTGTCCCTTTTTTTACAAAAATGTGTTATAATTTGTAATGAAAGGGACAGTGATAATATGAATTCTGAACAAAAAATAATCGCTAAAATGAAGAATAATAATGGTGTAATTACCACAAATGAAGTAAAAAAAATGGGAATAGAAAGAAGAATTTTATCAAGATTAGTAGAAAAAAAAATAATAGAACGAGAAAATCACGGTTTATACATTTTAAAAGGTGAACTGGGAGATGAATACTATAGTTTGGTGTATAATATTCCTCAAGCGGTATTTTCTCATACCACAGCGCTTTATTTTCATAATCTTGTAGATAGAGTTCCCTTAACTTATGATATTACTGTATCAAAGGATTATCGAGGTAGATTAGAGCATGATAAGTCAGTTAATCTATACAAAGTAAATAAAGATATCTTAGAACTTGGTAAAGTAAAAATCAAAAGCCCTCAAGGTCAGGAAGTATTCGTCTATGATATAGAAAGATGTTTATGTGATTTAATAAAGAATCGTAATAATATAGATTTTGAATTATTAAAAAAAGCCTTTGTAAGTTATTATAGAGTTGATAAAAATGACACTTTCAAATTATATAAATATGCAAATAAACTTGGAATAGAAAGTGAAGTGAGCAAATTTATGGAGACACTATTATGATTTCTGCTGATAACTTAAAAATTTTAATTAAAGATAAAGCTCACAAAAATGGAGTTGCTCCACAAGATGTAATGCAAATGTATTTCTTTGAAAGACTGTTATTTCGCATTTCAAAAAGTAAATATAAAAACAATTTTATCTTAAAAGGTGGACTACTTCTATCTGCTATAATTGGAGATGACAGAAGAACTACACAAGATATGGATACTATGATAAAAGGTATTGATTTGGATGAAAATATATTGTTACCAATAATAGAAGAAATAATTAATATTGATTGTAATGATGGCATTTTATTTGAAATTATTAAAGTTAAAGATATAAGGTCGCAAGATATTTATGGTGGATTAAAGGTGCACTTGTTAGGAAAAAAGGAGCATCTTAAAGTACCATTAACTATAGACGTAACAACAAAAGATCCTATAACTCCAAGAGAATTATCCTTTAAATATAAATGTATGTTTGAGGATAGTTATATTAATATAATGGCTTTTTCATATGAAACTGTAATTGCAGAAAAATTTGAAACACTAATTAAAGATACTATTTCAAATACTAGAACTAAAGATTTTTACGATTTATATATGTTAATTAGAGATCATTATGATTTTATTAATAAAAAGAATCTTATAAGTGCTATAACAAATACTTGTAAAAGAAGGAAAACATTAGAGATTTTGAATGATGTATCTGAACGTTTTGAAATAATTAAAAATAGTTCCGTAATAAAAGAAAGATGGGAAAAATATTCAAATAAGTATATTTTTGCAAAAAATATAACATATAATGAAGTTATAAATAAAATAAGTAAAATTGTCAAATTAATTGATAAAGAACATTGATAATGTAAAGCATAAGCAGACTTGTTAAATCAAACCTGCTTGTTTTTAATATGTTGTTTTTTATGTGTTATAAAAAAGTGGAAATTAAAGCATTAATTTGATATAATACTTTTAGCGATTTTTCTTATATAAAAAATTAAATGAAAGGAATGAAAATTTTTGAGTAAAATTAAATTAATGGCACTAGGTGGACTTAATGAAAATGGTAAGAATACCTATATAGTTGAAGTAGATAAATCTATCTTCATATTCGACTGTGGACTTAAGTTTGCCAGTGATAAAATGTTTGGAATAGATTATGTTATTCCAGATTATTCATACTTAGTAAAAAATAAAAAGAACATAAAAGGGCTATTTTTATCACATGCCCATCCTGAGAACATTGGAGGTATTTTTGACTTGGTTAAAGCTATACCAAATCTAAAAATATTTGCAACTAAATACACAATAGAATATTTAAAACTAGAAGGATTTACTAATAAAATTGCCGAGATTAATGCTCATCAAAAGATTAAATTTGGTGATATAAGTGTTTTACCAATAAACGTGAATCATTCTGTACCTGATGCAGTAATGTATGCCGTTAATACAAAGGATGGAGCAGTTGTCTATACAGGGGACTTTTTAATAGATCCTGGTATGAAAAAATCATATAGTATGGATTTAGGTAAAATTGCTTACGTAGGTAAGCTAGGTGTACTTGCACTTTTAAGTGAATCAACATTCTCTGCAAATGCAGGACACACATCTCCTAATCATAGATTTGAAGCATACTATGACGATATCATAAGTAAAGCCGAAGGTAGACTTTTAATAAGTGTGTTTAAAGATCATTTATACACTATAGAGGAAATATTTAATACACTTAAAAACAAACATAGAAAAGTAGTTGTAATGGGTAAACCTCTACAAAACTTAATCAATATGGCTATTAAAGAAAAGTACTTAAATGTAGATAAAAAAATATTTGGTGGTTTAAACAACATCAATGATAAAAACGTTGTTATATTAATAAACGACGATAAAAACAATCAATATCATAATATAAGAAAAATAATGGATGGATATGATAAATTCATAACGCTAAAAAAAGGAGATTCTATACTATTTGCAGAACCAGGATATGACTTTAATGAAAAAAGAATAGTTGATATTCAAAATGAACTGGCACTTATGGAAATAGAATCTTACACAATTAGTAAAAGTAAAAGTATTTTGCAGCATGCATCTAGTGAAGATCATATGATGATGTTAGACCTTTTAAAACCAAAGTATTATATGCCTGTTAAGGGTGAATATCGTAATATGGTGGATAATGCTAATGTTGCTAATAAGATAGGAATTCCTGCAGAAAATATCATCTTAAAACAAAATGGTGATATTGCAACGATCGAAAATGGAAAACTTCTTAATAAAAACGAACATATCAATATAAATGATATATTAATAGACGGTTCGATGAATGAAGATGTTGGAGAACTTGTTTTAAAAGATAGAGAAGTTTTATCAACCAGTGGTATTGTACTAATTAGTGCAAGTATTAGCAAAAAAACTAAGAAAATACTAATTGGTCCTGAGGTAACCACTAGGGGATTTATCTATGTAAAAGATTCATCAGAAATAATTAAAGAAATTAAAAAAATGAGTACAGAAATCATTAACAAAAATATTACCGATGAAGGTGTACAATATAATCAAGTGAAACAAGAAATAAGAGAAAAACTAAGTAACTACTTTTACAGCAGCATGGGTTCTAAACCAATGATAATCGCTGTAGTACAAGAAGTGTAGGAGGATAAAAATGAAAGATAAAAAAATGATGGAAGAACTAGTTGCTTTTGCTAAAAATTATGGTTTTATTTTCCAGGGTAGTGAAATTTATGGAGGTCTTGCCAATACATGGGATTACGGTCCTTTAGGAAGTTTACTTAAAGATAATGTAAAAGATGCTTGGAAACAAAAGTTTATTAGAGAAAACTCCTATAATGTTGGTTTAGACTCTGCTATTCTTATGAACCCACGCGTTTGGGAAGCAACTGGCCATACAACAAGTTTTACAGATCCATTAATCGACTGTAAAGATTGTAAAACAAGACACAGAGCAGATAAACTAATTGAAAGTAAACTAGACATAAGTGCAGATGGTAAAACCAATGAAGAATTAGAATCTATTATCAAAGAAGAGGGTATCGTTTGTCCTAAATGCGGTAGTAAAAACTTTACAAGCATAAGACAATTTAACTTATTATTTGAAACTAAAATAGGTGTAACAGATGATGCCAAAAATAAAATCTATTTAAGAGGAGAAACTGCTCAAGGTATTTTTGTAAACTTTTTAAATGTGCAAAGAAGTATGAGACTTAAAGTACCATTTGGTATTGGTCAAGTTGGTAAAGCATTTAGAAATGAAATTACTCCAGGTAATTTCACCTTTAGAACAAGAGAATTTGAACAAATGGAGTTAGAATTCTTTTGTAAACCTGATACCGATCTAGAATGGTTTGGTTACTATAAAAACTACTGTATGGATTTTTTAAGAACATTAGGATTAAGTAAAGAAAACTTAAGATTTAGAGATCATAAAAAAGAAGAGTTAAGTTTTTATTCAAAAGCCACAACTGATATAGAATACAACTATCCATTTGGATGGGGTGAACTTTGGGGTATCGCAGATAGAACTTCATATGATTTAGACTGTCATATGAAAGGATCTAGTGAAGACTTAACATATCTTGATCCAGAGACTAATGAAAGATATGTTCCATACGTTGTGGAACCATCTGTTGGACTTGATAGATTAGTTTTAGCATTACTTGCAGATGCATACAAAAAAGAAGAAATTGATGGTGAAGAGAGAATAGTACTTGGTCTTCATCCAGCAATAAGCCCATACAAAGCAACTATATTACCTCTAGTCAAGAAAAAGCATAAAGACAAAGCTTTAGAAGTATATTCCAAACTAAGTGAATACTTCTACTGTACATATGATGAATCTGGATCTATTGGTAAAAGATACAGAAGAAGCGATGCTATTGGCACACCATTTGCAATCACAATTGACGATGAAACCTTGCAAGGCAACACCGTAACTGTTAGAAATCGTGATACAATGGAGCAAGAAACAATATTCATTGAACAATTACCAAACTATATACGTGATAGAATTAAACTATAGTATATAGTTTTTTTCATATATTAATCCCTAAACCAATATAATTAAATGGTGATACCTATATGAAAAAAACATACTCAAATAGATATAATAAATATACTAAAAAAAACAATTATGTAAATAACTTTATCACTAGAGTATTAATTTCTATAATTGTTTTTTTTAGTATACTTATTTATACAAACAATAAAGAAAACTTAAAAACATTTAAAAAATATGCACTTGATTCACATATATCTTTTGCAAAAATAAATAAACTATATAACAAATACCTAGGAGTAGTTGTACCCACAAAAAAGGAGGCTGTTACTGCCTTTAAAGAAAAAAGTGATACATCTTTAAAAGCATACGAAAATGGATATATTAAAAATAACAAAAATAAAGATGTTAATGCCATAAAAGAAGGAATAGTTGTCAGCATAACAAAAGATAAAAACAATAAACATACAATTATCGTTCAAGGAATAGATGAAATAGACTATACATATGGATATCTAGATAGCAAGAACGTTAATATGTATGATTATGTAAGCAAAGGGACAGTACTTGGACATACCGATGATTTGTTATACTTATCATTTAAAAAGGGTAACATTTACTTAAAATATGAAGAACTTAATCAAAATAAATAGTTTAACATATATTCTTATACTACTCTTTCTTTTAGGAGGGTATTTTAAATACTTATGTATGATACTTATAATAATGTGTGTCCATGAACTAGGGCATATTTTTTTCATGGTAATTTTTAAAAGAAAAATAACTAATATATACATATTACCAACTGGTGGTTTAACCTTTATAGATTCGTATATATCTACACC
>CADBSQ010000101.1 GCA_902797415.1 uncultured Erysipelotrichaceae bacterium
CAATGGGGCAACAAGTAATTATGGAATAAACGATTGGACCCAAGCAGATTTAAAAAATGAATTAAATGGAGATTATTTAAATACAAACTTAGGAGCAAACACAATGTGGTATAATGGAAACAGTGATCGGCAATCTGCAACGTTTGATTATACAAAGAGATTAAGTGCAGGAGCCCAAGAATTAATAGGAGATGCAAAATGGAAATTGGGAGGACAAGAATATAGTGTATATAATGAGGCAGGAGAGGGAACAGCAGCAAAATTTTATGGATATGAAAGAGGAAATGTAGTTTGGGGAAGTAAATCAGGACAAACATGTAATGATGGATATTGTCCAAGATCATTAGAATGGACCGGAAAAGTAGCACTAATATATCCAAGTGATTATGGATATGCAGTAGGGGGAAGTGTGCGTAGCACATGTTTAGGAAAAAACCTAAATACGTATAACAGCGATAGCTGTTATACAAATGACTGGCTATATATAAATAATACCTATCAATGGCTTTTGTCCCCTCGTTCGGGCGATGCTCGCGGTGCCTTCATTGTTAATGACCCAGGTTATGTCGATGACTTTAATACTTACCGTAATTATGCCGTTCTGCCTGCAGTCTATCTGAAATCAGGAGTGACAATTTCCGGAGGAAATGGAAGTCAAGAAAATCCTTATACTTTAAGTGCAAATTAAAATACTTTTAAAAATCAGGCTCTACAAATTCTAGTGTAGAGCCATAATAAAAAGACTTCTTATTCGAAGTCTTTTTTAGTGAAATGATATAATGCAATACCAACCGATATTGGTAAGTTAAAACTATCAACATCCGAAGTTTGAGGTATTATTATTGGTGTTGTAAATCTCTTGTATTTATCATCTAAACCGTGAGCCTCATTTCCAAATATAAGTGAATACTTATCAACAGAGTTTTCAACAGTTTGTAATTTAGTTTGAGCATCTAACATAAATGAATAAAAAGCTCTGTTCTTAAATCTTTTTAAATAATCCTCAATAGAATCAAAGTATTCAATATTCACCTTAAAAAAGGCACCCATGGAAGCTCTTATGCACTTAGGATCATAAACATCAACAGCGTCCCTAATAATAGCAATATTATTAATACCAAATCCAAGTGATGTTCTGACTATTGTCCCTAAATTACCGAAATCACTTGGGTTAACTAAAACTACATGATTTTTGTCGTCTAAAACTTTCTTTTCTTTTTGAATTTTTGCAATAACAAAGCAATTTTGTTTTTTAGTTAGTATGTTAAATGGTTTATCACTGTTTATAATGTTAATACCATTATCTTTGGCATATTCTATTATTTTATTAATCGAATCACTTTCTTTAGTATTAGGGTGTATATATATTTCTATAATGTTGCTATTATCTAAAGCATCAATAACCAGTGCTGCTCCTAAGACATATGAAAATGCTTCGTTCTTTTTATATTTTTGTATTTTCATCTTTATTTTTACTTTCTTTTCTTTTTAGAATAAAATACTTAGGAAAGTTGAATACTTTTTTAATAAAATTTGGATGTTTTATACTTTTAAAGTAGTCGTGAATGCTATCATAATCAACATCAACATATTTATTAATAAAATCTTCATCTGAATATTCACCATAATAGATGTTTCTACGGCTTAAATGAAGTCTACCAGTATACTTGTACATATTCTTTAAAAAAACGGTTGAATTAGCTTTAAATCCACTAATATTAAACGTTTTACCATAAAGTTTTTTATTTTCCATCACTTGAATAACAATAGCATTAAAATTATCTATCGTTATAAAGTCAATATTTCTATTTAATTTCATATATTTTACATAATAATTGAATTTAGTCAAAACTATTGGCATTCTAAGAATAATAAAGTTTTTAACATTTTCCTTAATATAGTTTTCACTTCTAATTAAACTAACAGAATAAAAATCGTCTGGATTATTTCCACCCTTTTTAACACTCAACAGTCTTTTTGAAGAATTGGTTAAACCATAAACACTTATAAAAGAAGCATAAATATAGACACAATTAGGATTAACAGCATTAATTGCATCAACTATATTTTTACAACCTATATAATTAGTACTCGTAGTTAATTGTTCGTTTAAATCAGCAAGTGGTGGCATTATGCCAGCATAGTCTATAACAATATCATTTTTACGAACTAAGTCTAAAACCAGATTATAATCTTCAACATCACCATATATAATTTTAATTTTATGAGACACTTGATTTAATTTCTTTTTGCTTTCCTGACTTGGCAGATCAAGTACAGTAATACTATATTTTGAGTCAAGTAATGTATTTATAAGTTCAAAACCTATTTTACCTGCTCCACCTGTTATTAATACATCTTTCATATTATCCTCCAATAACAATTGTTAAAATCATTATAATTATACCACATAGAATGCCTAGTACAGAATAGTTTTTGTTATTTGTTTCTCTAATCTCTTCCAATAACTCAAATATTAAAAGATAAAAAATCATACCTACGGAGAAACTCATTAAAATTCCTAAAAATAATTCATTAATGGAACCAAATATAAAACCTAATAGTGCGCCTACACTGGTACTAATGAATAACAATATAATATTGTTTCTAATAAATCTTTTATTTTCATTTTTTTCTTGTAGTGTAGCAGTTATTTCTAAACCAAATGGTAAATTATGAAGTCCAACACCTAATGCCATCAACATACCAGAATTAATATTATAATTTGCTAATTCATAGATCCCTATTCCTTCAATTATATTATGAATTACTAAAGCAAGGCTTGTAATAACGCCTATATGATATAAATGTTTCTCATGAGTATGATGCTTTTTTTCTTCTTCATGATTATGATGTGGAATAAATATATCAATTACTTTAAATAGTATAAAACCTAATATCGCAGAAAGAATACCATATAAATAAGATTTATGGCTTAACAATTCTTTTATTTCAGGGATAATGTCAAAACAAACTAATAAAATTAATACTGAGAAAGCCATTCCTATACTAAAAGATGTTAGATAAGAGTTATTTTTTTTATATAGTGCAATAATATATCCTATTACAAAGAAAAAACCAGCAATAATTGTAATAAACATTGAAAGCATAAATATTTCACCTCTATTTTTAGTTTACTATATATTGATTGATAATTAAAGTATATTTTTTGATGAAGCCGTTAACGATAAATCACTAAAAGTGTTATTTTTGTATAGCGGAAATGCTGCTGCTGCTATCATTGCCGCATTATCTGTACAAAACTTTTTGTCTGGTATAGAAATCATAATTTTTTCTTGTTCTGCTAATTTAGATAATTCACTTCTTAGGTAACTATTTGATGATACTCCTCCAGCTACTATTAAATTTTTAATATTTTCTCTGTCAATAGCAAGCTTGCACTTTCTAATAATTTGTTCAATGGCACACTCTTGAAAAGAAGAAGCTAAATCATAGTAGTTTAGTTCTTCATTTTTCATTTTATATTTATTATTTAAATTAATAATAAAACTTTTTAGACCACTAAAAGAGAAATTTAAAGAATCATCATTCATTGGTTTAGGCATTTCTATATTTGGATGTCCTTTTTGGGCATATTTTTCAATGTTAGGACCTCCGGGATATTTTAAGTTCATAACTCTCGCTACTTTATCATAACATTCTCCTATAGAATCATCTAATGTTTCGCCAAGTATCTCAAATTTATAATCATCAACCATTTTAATTATTTGAGTATGTCCCCCACTAACAATCAACCCTAAAGTAGGGAAGGATATTTTGTTAGATAGGTTATTGGCATAGATATGACCCATTAAGTGATTTACTGATATTAAAGGTTTATCATATACAAAACTTAAAGTTTTAGCAAATTCTACACCTACAAGCAATGAACCTAGAAGACCA
>CADBSQ010000102.1 GCA_902797415.1 uncultured Erysipelotrichaceae bacterium
GCATACGTACTTGGTCGACCTATACCAAGAGCTTCCATCTCTTTGATTAAGCTTGCCTCTGTATATCTACTAGGAGGTTTTGTAAAGTGTTGATCTTTAACTATTTCTTCAGAAATAACAACTTTTGATTTATAAGTTTCTAAAGGTGGTAAAACTTTATCTTCGCTTTTAGTATACTCACCATACACATTTAAATAACCGTCAAATATAATTACTTGGCCAGTTGCTTTAAATAAATATTTATTATTTTCAAGTTCAATCGTTGTTGCATTAACTTTGGCATCTGCCATTAGACTTGCTAATGCTCTTTTATATATTAACTTATATAAGTTATATTCTTCGTCAGAAAGATATTTTCTTACTTTCTCAGGTTCTCTCATGATAGAAGTTGGTCTAATTGCTTCATGCGCATCTTGGGTGTTAACTTTTGCTTTAGATGTTTTTACTTTTCCAACATATTCCTTACCATAGTTCTTTTTAATGTATTCCATTGTCTCATCAACAAAAACATTTGATAACCTGGTTGAATCAGTACGCATATAAGAAATTAAACCTACAGTTTCATCACCTAAGTCTACACCTTCATATAGTTTTTGTGCTATTCTCATTGTTTTAGATGAATTGTAATTTAAAATTGTACTAGCAGCCTGCTGAAGAGTACTTGTTGTAAATGGCATAACTCCCTTTTTAGTTTTTGTTTTTGTATTTACATCAAGAATTTGAAATGTCTTGGATAATTTATTTAGGATTTCGTCTGCTTCGACCTTGCTTTTAATTTTAATCTTTTTATTATTATATTTTTCTAAGTCAGCAGAAAAATCAGGGAATTTAGCAGTTATAGTCCAATATTCTTCTTCAACAAAGTCATTGATTTCTTTTTCTCTATCAACGATCAATTTTAAAGCTACAGATTGAACACGTCCTGCACTTTTACCACTAGTTTTAGATTGCATTAGTTTAGATAATCTAAAACCAATAATTCTATCGAGCATTCTTCTTGTTTCCTGCGATTTAACTAGGTTTATGTCTATATCCCTAGGATGATCGAATGCATTTATCAAAGCTGGTTTTGTTATCTCATTAAACACTACTCTTTTATAGTTTTCTAAACCAAGTTCCTTCATTAAGTGCCAAGCAATTGCTTCTCCTTCTCTATCAGGATCGCTTGCAAGATAAACTAAATTATTCTTACACTCTTTTTTTAAATCACTAATCAGTTTTTTCTTATCTTTAAGTGCAATGTAATTTGGTAAAAAATCGTTTTCAACATCAATTCCTAGACCAAACTTGCCAGTAGTAGATAAATCTCTAATATGCCCCTTAGATGATAAAACTTTATAATCGCTACCCAAGTATTTACCGATAGTTTTCGTTTTACTTGGAGACTCAACTATAACAATTTTTTTCAATTTATTCCTCCTCGTCGCTTGATAAAGATTCTGTAGTAGACTCTACGTAATTTGAATCTAATCTTTTATTTAAATAATCAAAATAGTTAGAACTAATTGCTAAGTTACTCATATTTCGCATCTCTTCAACTTCTTTATTAATTTCAACTATTTTTTCATCACTTAATTTTTTATCACTAGTTTTGATAAATGTTCCTAAACTAGCATTATAAAATCCATATTTATTTTGCCAACTATTATCAGGAAATAAAACTATACCTTCTTTATCAGAAAAAATATCATTTCCCATATAAAGTCTTGGATCAAATTCGATATCAAACATATTTAAAAGTGTTGGAGTATAATCCATTGGTGAAATATATTTAGATATTTTTTCTTTTTTAGTTTTACTGTTATAAATAATAAATGGTGTTTTGTCAGTATCTTGATTGTGTTTAATATCATAACTTGCTAGTGATTGATATTCATCGCTATTAAGTGCATAAGGATAGTGATCCCCAAATAGCACTATTACTGTATCATCCAATTTATTTTCTTTTTTAAGTGTTTTAAGTAAGTATTCAAGCATTAAATCGTCTTCTTTAACCTTACTTAGATATCTTTTAGATGGGTCTGTGATATTTAAATTATCAAATAAAGACATATACTTATCACCATATTCACTACTTACAGCATAAGGAGTGTGAGCAGTTACAGTAATGATGTAACTAAAGAATTTATCTTTTTTAATAAACTTAGGTAAAATGTTTTTCATAAACTCATAATCACTAGGCCATTCGCTATATATATCTTCAAATTCCGTATCAAAGTCTTCAATATTATAATATTTTTCTGCACCTAAATTCTTTTCATATATACTTCTTGAATAATAATGATCGTTATAATCATGGTATGTACTAGTATAGTAACCATTATTTTTAAATTTATTTAAAAGTGCTTCATTATATACATTATTTTTATAAGCATTAACTGTACAAGTAGTTTCGATTGAATACAAACTAATTTGACTTGTCATTTCAGATTCACCTGTAGCACAGTTGTTTTTTGGACTATAATTATTCTCTGCAGTTATACCATTTTCATGTAGGTAATTCAAAGTTGGAAAAAAGTCTTTATACTTTTCGTCGAATACTGCTTCTGAAACAGATTCCATCATTATCATAATGACATTTTTATCTTTAAACATTCCCGTATACTCATTCTTTTCAGTTATTTCTCTATTCATAAAATACTTGTTTAAAGAACTATATGTATCATCATCCTCTTTAGAATCTATTTTTAACCATTTAGTATCATCTAATTTTCTTGTTTCAGACTCTTTTGAACTAGATTTTTCTAATAGTTTAATATCATTACTTTTTGGTAAAACTGCATTTTTAATATCAAGAACCAAGTACATTGTTGTTCCAAAATTTTTAATTGCAACTCCTGGATTGCTAGGATTTTTAAATATTTCCTTATTAGATATAGCTTGATATTTGTTTTGAAATTTTGTTGAGCTAACACTCATGTAAAAAACATCTCCTAAAGCAATCAAAGCTAAGAATAAATAAAACACTTTATTAATAGATTTAAAATTAATCTTAGATGCAAATCCATCTCTAGTTATTCTTCTTTCAAAAAATTCATAGAGTAAAAAGATACCAAGTGGAATGTAAAGATAATAGGTTTTAACGCTATAACTATGTAAAAAATCACTTATATAATCTATAACTTTAGTACCTTGCCCAGTATTACCAATAGACATAAAATTACCTAAAAAGTTCATAAAACCAAGCTGCAGCCATGCGTAAAAGGAAACAAATACGTTAAATGTAGTTAGGATAGCTCTCCTTGCTCTTAAATTGTTTACAATAATATTTATTATAAAACTAATAAGAACACTACCACTTATTATTCTAAGAATGCTGATATCAATTGCTTTACCACCTAATAATATTTTAACTATTAGTTCAATTGAAATAAGAAAAAGGCTTTCTACGACAAAACAGATATAAAACTTGTTTATACCTTTTTTGTTTAGTAGTGCATTTCTTTTATCATATTTTTCTTTATTTTTTTGATATTTAGCTTCTTCTTTAATCTTTCTTATTTTTTCTTTTGTTTCTCTTCTCAATTTCTTCACTTCCATTTAGCATGCTCTTAATGGGTTCAAAAGATTTTCTATGATTTTCCAAAACCCCAAGCTCTTTTATTTTTTCAATATGTAATTTAGTTCCATACCCTTTATGTTTATCAAATCCATAACCAGGATGAATTTTTTCTTCTTCTATAAGCATTCTATCACGATGGACTTTTGCCACTATAGATGCAGCAGCAATGGACGCACTTTTAGCATCGCCTTTAATAATACTTGTAAAAGGTATTGTTAAATCTTCAAGATTTACTGCATCTATTAAAACATGATTTGGAATAGTTTTCAAGCCCTTAATTGCATTATACATTGCTTTTTTTGTTGCATTAAGAATGTTTATTTCATCTATTTCTTGCGCTGAAACCTCAAAAATACTTATATCTAAAGCGTTTTCTAAGATTATATCATAAAGCTTATCTCTTTTTTTAGGAGTTAACTTTTTTGAATCATCTAAACCATCTACATAATAGTCTTTAGGCAAAATTACTGCGGCAACAACAACAGGCCCATACAAAGGTCCACGCCCCACTTCATCAACGCCAGCTATTAAATCAAAACCTTGTTTATACAAAGATCTTTCATACTCAAGCATCTTATCTTTCATCATCATACCTATCAAATGTTACTTCGCTAATTTTACTATTTCTAATATCATTAAATACATATGAACAAATCCTTTTTATATCTGGTTCTCCATCTTTAATAGCGCCAATCTTTTTACCTATAATGACATAATCTTCAAGCTCGTTGTTAAACGATTCTAATCCATACCTATTAAGTTTATTCGGATAATAAGAATTTAAGAAAGAAAGTATGTATGCACCAACTTCTTCAATTGGTAACACTTCCTCTTTTATAGCAGAAGTACTAGCTAAATTGAAACTAACCTTTTCACTAAATTTAGGCCAAAGTACACCTGGTGAATCAAGTAAGAGTATATCCCCTGCATTAAGCCAACTAAGATTCTTAGTAAAGCCAGGAGTATTACCTACCTTAGCAATTTTCTTTTTAGCAAGTAAATTTATTAATGTAGACTTACCACTATTAGGTACGCCCACGACTAAAGCTCTAACCTTTTTAGGTTTAAGACCTTTTTCTTTTCTTTTATGATTAATCTTTTTGCTTAATGCATTAATCTCTTCTTTAATAATTTTACCCTCACTTTGATTTAAAAGATTTACAAATACCAGCTTAGTACCAACTTCTTTATAATCCATAATCCATTTATTAGTTTCTTCTTTGTCACATAAATCATATTTACTAACAACAACAAGCCTTGGTTTATTTTTAGTAAATTCATCTAAATCAATAACTCTTGAAGAGTAAGGTACTCTAGCATCAATTACTTCTATTACAAAATCAACAAGTGGCAACAGTTCCTTTATTTGTCTCTTAGTTTTAGCCATATGCCCAGGATACCAATTGATAACCGTATTAGAAA
>CADBSQ010000103.1 GCA_902797415.1 uncultured Erysipelotrichaceae bacterium
AAAAAAAAAAAGTGATACAATGAACGGAAATGGTAAACTTTCTTATCCTATTGGTTTAATAACTGTGGATGAGACGCTTGTTGGTGGAAACGTGTGGGGTGGAGATTATAACAAAGGTTCTTATCTATATAAAGGGATTTGGTATTGGACACTCTCACCTAGTTCTTTAATTAATGGGGGTAATTCAACAGCCTTTACTTTAAGCTCTGATGGTCGTGTCACACACTACTGGACAGATAGTTCTGGTGGAGTAGCACCCGTCATAAATCTTAGTACAGACGCAGTATCGCACTTCACAGGTGATGGCACAATGTCTAATCCATTTACTATTAACTCATAAAAAAAGTTTCACAATAAGTGAAATTTTTTTATCCAGCTTGATCAGTAATAATTAAACCATCTGTTAAATCTATATGTGCTACAAAAGATTTTCCAGTATTTGAGTTTTGATCTTTATTTAATTCAACGAATTCTACCTTAGCAGTATAAGTATCTGTTTGACCTGCGTTTAGTCTTATGTCTTTAACGATTTGTTTTTGTTCAGTACTTCCATTTGTATAATCATAAGTAACAGGATTTGTTAAGGCACCACCACTAATTGTTATTAGAAGTTGACCATCACCATCTGTATTAACAAAAGTATTAGACTCTGGTATAAAAACTAAACCATATCTTGCTACAGCAGATTCATTAGGGTTCTTAACAATAAAAGTTCCTGTATCACTAACCCCGGGTTGAACATGATCCAAAACCAAAGATTTGTTCGCTCTATATTCCAAACTCTTTATAACAGCAGTTGTAATTGTAATACTTTCATTGCCATTAACATTATTAACAGTAGCAGTAAAATAAGCAAACGTTGCACCAATTAGAGCAACTAAAACAGAAAAAATACCTATAACAATAATAAAGATTTTTTTTCTATCTTCTTCCTTCTTTTTTTTCTTTACCATTTCATATGCTCCTTACTAAGAAAATTATAACAAAACAAAGGCTAAAAAACTAGTTAACAAAGACTTTACATGTTGTAAAAAGTGTAAAGGTTTAGTATAATTTAATGGGGATTCTTATGACAGAATATAAAAATAAATTTATAACTTTTACTTTGTTTTTACTTCCATTTATCTATCTATTCAACAATTATATTGTTATAGGTAGACTTAACGTTGGAATGATATTTAAACTAATTGTAGCCATATATTTTATATACTACCTAATATTTAAAACAAATTCTAAATATAAGTCTTATACCGGTTTAATAATACTGCTTGGTATTTTAAGTTTTTTATATCTAAGTGTAAATCTAAATACTATGAAATTTAAATATATAGATAGTTATGTAGAATTCATTACAAATTTCACATTATTACCACTAACATTAATAAGTATGCTTTGTATATACAATGATACTGGATTTAATAAAAAAACATTTAATATATTAATAATATATAATCTACTTATATATAGTATTTTTAATATACTAAAACTAAACTTTATGACATCAAATATTTGAGAATTAACAATACTTGTAATACTACTTTATCCGGTTTTATTTAACAATATTAGACCAAAATTAATGAGTATAGTTCTTTCATCAATTATAATTTATGGTTTAAGCTTTATGTCAGATATATATATGATTATAGGAATAAGTATCTTATTATTAATAGGATTTATTACCAATATAAAGAGAAAAGAAATTAATACTTTTATACTCATTACATTGTTGTTTTTAATTATAAATTTTTCTTTTAATAAAAATATTATATTTTATAAATTTAGTTTTTTAAATTTTATAATATTATTTCCTTTACTAATAACATTTATTACAGTATATATTTATAATTTAAAAAGTAAAAAAACTAAATTATCAAAAGAAGTATTCTTAATTTTAGTTTCATGTCTGATAATTAGTTATATGCTTTTATTTGAAAAGGTATTATTATATAACTATTACTTGTTTTTTTATATTAGTTTAATGTATTGCTACATCGGAAATGAAATAAATCTTTTTGAAAAAGATAAAATTAATAAAAAGAAGATTGTGTTCTTAGCTCCTATTTCGTCTAGATTTAATAGTAAAAATGATAGTATTGATTTTGCAAAACTACTTGATAAGAGTTTAAATGTTGAGATAGTATTTAAATCCGAAGATAATTCCTTTTATAAATTTCCTAGAGAAGCTACCATATTATATTTAAGTGAAAATAGAAAAACAAACATAAAAAATACTTTAAGAAAATTCGTGATGTACCAAGATGCAGGTGTACTTATTGCACTGGATAACGATACAGCAAAAATAATTAACAAATATTCTAGAACCGATGCTAAAAAAATTATGATTAAACAAGGAGATTATACGAGTATAGAATATGGTAAGTTTTTAGGTAAGAAACTTAAAAACATACCAACAATATTTTTTACCTCTAAGAGGGCATTAAATATATATTCTAGTGTACTTTCTACAAAAAAGTGTTATTATATAGATAGTATAGGAAACCATTTAAAAGATACAATGGAGGACAAAGATGCATGATATATTAAATAAAGTATACTCTGATAGTTCAGATAGCTATTATATTAAATTGAGTAAATATCTAGATACAAATACTAAAAAGTTCATTATAACTGCTAACCCTGAAACAATTATGATTGCTAAGGATAACAAAGAATTCAAAAAAGTTTTAAAAAGTGATGTTGAAATAATTCCTGATGGCATAGGCATTATTTATGCTGCAAAAATCTTAAAAATTAAATTAAAGGAAAGAATAACGGGTTATGATACGATGGTTAATCTTTTTAAACTTGCCAATCAAAAAAAGAAAAGTATTTATCTTTTTGGCTCAGAGGAGGAAGTTGTTCAAAAAAGTGTAGATAAAATAAAGAAAGAATATCCTAAAATTGTTATTAAGGGCTTTTCTAATGGCTATATTAAAGATAAAGATAAAGTTTTTAAAGAAATTATAAAAAAAGAACCTGATATATGTTTGGTAGCTCTTGGAATTCCTCAGCAAGAGTTGCTAATAAATAAGTATTTTGATAAAGCCAAAAAGGGTATATTTATTGGTGTTGGTGGTTCTTTTGATGTTTATAGTGAAACCAAAAAAAGGGCGCCTAAATTATTTATTAAATTAAATCTCGAGTGGTTATATAGATTGCTTAAAGAACCAGGTAGAATAAAGAGGTTTTATAATAACAATATTAAATTTATAGCTTACGTATTTAAGAATAGAAAGAATAATTAAAATATGTTATTATAAGAACACGAGGAGGACATATGAAAAAAATATTAACTTTAGTACTTGATGGTTTTGGTTTGAATGATGAAGCTTTTGGTAATGCTATAAAAGAGGCTAAAACACCAACACTAGATAGAATATTTGAAGAGTATCCTTCTTCTAGTCTATTTGCTTCAGGAAAGTATTTAGGCTTACCAGAGAATATGCCTGGTAATAAAAGTGTTGGCTATGAATCCATTGCACTAGGTAGAGTACTTAAACAAAGAAGCACATTTGCAAAAGAGTTTACTACTATAGATAGTTTAGAGACTAATCCTAGTATTAAGGATGCTATTGCCCATGTCAAAAAACATAAAAGTACATTTCATTTAATTGGTTTAATGAGTGATGGTTTAATTAATTCTAATATTAAAGATACTATTAAAATAGCAAAATTTTTAGAGTCAAAAGATATAGATGTAGTAGTTGATTTTATAAGCGATGGAGTTGATGTACCTAAAAAAAGTGCTATTAAATATGTTGAAATGCTTGAAGAAAATGAAATTAAAATAGCATCATTATGTGGAAGATATTATGCTATGGATGATAGCAAAAGATATGATAGAACAAAAATTTACTATGATTTAATTAGAAATGGTGTAGGTCTTAAAGTTAAAGAATTAAAACTCGCAATCAAAAATTGTTATATAAGAGATATTCTTGATCAGCACTTACCACCTATCATCGTTATGCCTGATAAGAACATTAAGGACAATGATGCTCTTCTTTGGATGAATTATGAAAAGGATAATTCCTATCAAACCTTGGTTAGTTTAATTAATCCAGAAGAAATCAGAGAGTTTTCAACAAGAAAATTAACAAGTATTAAACCGTTACTTCTATATCCTGTAGATCCAAAAATTAATGCAACTGTTCTAATTGTTGAAGAAAGCGATCCATCAAATTCTTTAGGTCTATACCTTGGTTCACTTGGTTTAACACAGGCAAGGATTGCTGATGAGGAAAACTATGATTTTGTAACGTTTTACTTTAACGGGAAAATTACAAAAAAAATATTAAAATGTAATACATTAAGAATTGATTTAAAAAGAAAAGAAAAAGATTATGAAAAAATAGCTTCTGTTCAAATTACAAAAGAAGTAATTAAAGCAATGGAAAGAGATACTGACTTTATTTTAGCGTCTCTTTCAGCAGCAGATGACATATCTAAAAAGGAATCTTATGAAAAAACTATTGATATGATAGAGTTTTTGGATGAGTGCCTAAAGAGAATTATTGAAAGTGCAGAATTAAATTTTTATACTGTAATTATTACAAGTACACATGGTAATGTTGAATCACTTTTAGATAGTGAAGGAAATAAAACAAGTGCAAATACAAATAATAATGTTCCATTTATAATAATGGATAAAAATTTAAAACTATTTGATGGTGCATTATGTAACATTGCTCCAACTATATTAGATTATATGGATATAAAAATCCCAGAATCAATGCAAAAGAACAGATCATTAATTAAAAATAAGTAAATATAAGAAAGGACTTTATTATGGCTAAAGATGTTATTATTATTGTTGAGGGCCCTCAAGGTGTTGGAAAAACAACTTTTACAAATTATTTAAGAGAACACATGTCATCAACAGATTTGTATAGACTTTCCGGAATTAAAGATAGAAGTGAGTCTGGACATAAAAAAATAAAATTAAAATATGAAAAGCTTTTTGAGTATATGGAAAATTGTACTGATATTAACATGATATTTGATAGGACCTTTTTTACAAATGAAGTATATTCAAGAATAGGTTATCATGAGTACTCATTTAGTAAAACTTATGATAAACTGCTCGAAAAATTAGATAAACTTAAGAACATAGATAACTATGATGTTTATCTTGTAATTCTTTATTTAACTGATGAAAAGTTATATAGCAAAAGGGTAAAAAGAAATAAACACCAATACCAAAAATTTGAAGCTGAAAGCAGTATTAAACAGCAAAGAGAATATTTAAAAATGGCAGATGAAGTTGAGAGAGATACGAAAAACATTAAAGTAATACGCTTTCCAAATGATAATGAAAAAATTTTTGAAGAAAACATAAAAAAGTATTTTAGTGAATATATGAATTAGAGCTTTACTTTTTTAAAAAAGATCATATAATATACGAAACGAAAAAGTATAAGGAGGCATGCAATGACTACAAAAGATTTAGCAGAAATAATATTCCCCGATATAGATAAAACAATAGATGATTATGAAAAAATCTATCCAGAAAGAGATTTAAAAGAAGGTGCAAAGGTTACACGTTTAGGACCTTCACCGACTGGTTTTATGCATATTGGTAATTTTGTATCGCTAGTTATAGATTATGTAATGGCTAAAAAATCAGATGGAGTGTTTTATGTAAGACTTGAAGATACTGATAGAAATAGATTAGTTGAAGGAGCAGAAGATCTTATTTATAAAACACTTGATACCTATGGATTAAACCCTGATGAGTATGAATACAATGGTAAAACAACTGGAAAATATGGTCCATATATTCAATCAGAAAGAAAAAAAATATATCATACATTTTTAAAACATTTAATTGAAATTGGTAGAGCTTATCCTTGCTTTTGTTCGAAAGAGTATTTAGATAAAACAACTGAAATTCAAAGAAAAGATGGTCTCAGAACGGGTTACTATGGAAGATATGCAAAATGTAGAAACCTAAGTATAGATGACGCTATAGAAAAAATAAAAAATGGCGAAGAGTATGTTATTAGATTCAAATCTAGTGGAAATTTTAACAAAAAATTTGCTTTTAATGACTTAAAAATCGGTAAGGTTGACTTACCTGAGAATGATGAAGATATCGTTATAATGAAATCTGAATCACGTCTTCCAACATATCACTTTGCACATGTTGTGGATGATCACTTAATGAGAACAACGCATGTTGTAAGAGGTGAGGAATGGCTTCCATCTGTTCCAAAACACATTGATTTATTTAAAGCATTTGGCTTTAAAGTACCTAAATATGTTCATACAAGTTTAATTATGAAAAAGGATGGAAACTCGGTTAGAAAGATAAGCAAAAGAAAAGATCCAGAAGCTTTAATGGCCTACTATATTGAAAAAGGATATCCTAAGGAAGCTATCATTGATTCAGTAATGACTATTGCCAATTCAAACTTTGAAGCATGGAGAACAAATAATCCTGATAAACCATTCTATGAGTTCGAATTTAGTCCTAAAAAGATGAGCTCTTCAGGTGCATTCTATGATCTTGGTAAACTAGATAACATATCTAAAAACATTATATCTAGAATGACAAAAGAAGAAGTGTTTAATGGTTTAGATGAATATACAAAAGAATATGATAAAGATTTCAACAGTCTTATAAAC
>CADBSQ010000104.1 GCA_902797415.1 uncultured Erysipelotrichaceae bacterium
AGCTGCATTTTTATTATTATAAGTTGCTGTTCCATTTCCACTTAATGTTACTGTTACTTTGTCATTACCTACTAAACCACTAGCTGTTGTTGGTGTTATCGCAAAATTAGATGGTGCATCTGTATTTCCATCATAAACTTTAGTTATTGTGCCATAATTAAATTTACTTACATCTAATTGTTTAGCTCCTATAGCAAAGCTTGCTGTAGTAGTACCAGTATAGTTTCCTATACCCGTTACACTCACAGTGTAAGTTCCTTCATTCTTTGGGGATACTATTTGATTCGAAACATCTTTATAAACCAGTTCATAGTCATCCGTCGTTAAATTTACATCAGCAAAAGCAACTGTACTTGTTATTGCAAAAGCAAAACATGATACCACTAAAAAAACAAAAATATTTTTACACCTTTTAATCATCTTTTTCCTTCCTTTCAAATTAAACTTTTTATTTTAAAATATTTTAAAATTCACTCCTTTCTCTATTTAATAATATATAACATACTTAGTAGTATAAATAACTAATATAACTATTATTTTTGTTAATGATAAAAATTTACATTATACTGAACCTTTTACAATGTAAGTATTCCCACTCAATGCAAAACTTATATTATCAGGAACTTGTACTAATCCATTGTAAATAGGAATACCATTAAAGCTTATCGTCAATGTAGCTGTTGATATATCTTTTTTCGATATAGTAACTGTTGCCGTACCATAATTTGAAGTTTGGCCCGCAAATCTTACACTTAAATTATAAGTGCCTGCATCAGTGTAAATAGGAATATCCTCGTCCCACGTTGCTTCGTTGTCTTGACTAAATTCTATTTTTTTCTCAGTTGGGTTGCTAGATATCGTCACACCTGTGTGTTCATTTCTATCATATATTCCACTGTAAACAGTTAACTCTACAGGATCTGATTTGGTATGTTCAATATTATGGGTACACACATAATTAACACTACCATTTAATGTATTATTACTAGATTGAGTCTGCCAAGTATACCCTGGTGTTCCCCAATTATGAGCCTCTGGGTTTATAGCTGTAGTTACATTACTAATTTCAGTTGTTGCTCCAGCATCTGAAAAATTCTTAAGGCATGCACTTCTACCACAAGACCAATAATGCACATTACCAGTTGCACTGCAGGTAGCTGCTTTTTCTTGGTGTTCAGTAAGTAGGTGTCCAAGTGCAGCTATCTCCCAATCTGCTAACGGTATCGCTGTTGTTAAAGCAGAATCCTCAAAGTGCCTTCTACAATAATTACAAGTATAGCCGCCCACGCACCCTGGTTCTATGCATGTTGCGGATTTTTCATCAACATGTACAACGGCAGGAGAAGAAGAATGCGGAAAATCAACTGTTACATTAGCAGTTGTTCCTCCTGTTTTAAAGCCTTCAGTATTAAAAACTACCGGTGAATTTACAGAACCGATTATATATTTTCCTCCAACTGAACATCCCATACTTATACAAGCTAGATTAGATGAAATATTGCTCGTAGTGTTGTTGCGAATATTTCCTTTTGTTATCTTTACCAATGTTTTATTATCCGGAACAGTATTTTGAGTTCCTTCATCTATTACTGAATACCTAAAAACCTCTACTGTATTAGATATACATGAAATATAATCATTGAAAGTAATATCGCCACTAAAAGTAACAGTTGGAAAGTTTATACTTATATCTTGTAAAAAAACTTTGCATTGAAATGAAGGTGAATTAGTTTCATCAGAATCAAAAAGCTTATCCCCAAAACGAAGTGCCCCTACTCCTAATGTTGTTATACTTGTAGGTAAAGTTAATGTTTTTATTGTTGTATTTCCGTAAAAAGCTAAATTTTCTATTGTTTCAACTCCATCAGGTACCAAAAAACGTGTATCCCAGCTAGTTACATTTAGTTTTATAGGACAATAAATTAAAGTTGTTTTATTTTTATTATATAATACTCCATCCTCTGAAGAAAAAACATTATTCGAAGAGGATACTTCAATTGACTTCAAAGTTGCTGGGAACATTCCTGCCACAGTTGAAAGCGAAAGAAGCTTATTCTCAATAGTTGTTACACTTGCAGGTATTGTCAAACTAGTTATTGCCGTTCCTTCAAATACACTTCCTGTTAAAGTTGTAACTGTACTTGGAATCGTTACACTTTTCACAACGGAAAAAGAAGTACTATCAGAAAATGTACCATTAAGTTCTACAACTGGAAGCTCCATAACTGTAGTTGGTATTGTTACTGATGAATTACTTGCAGTATATTTATTTTTATTTTTAGCAGCAGTTAAACTTACACCATCTCCAGAAAGTTCATACGGCCATAAGCAGCTGCCGCTTGGAAGTGTGAGAGAACTATACCCCGAAGCACTTTTAGGAACTATAAGGTCTGTTAAACCTGTACAACTGCCAAAGACATTTTTTATACTTGTTACTTCATAAACTCCAACTTTTATAGGAATCTCCACAGTACCTGTAAATCCACTTAGGTTATCTATATTTTTAATTTGAATATCTCCATCTAATATAATCCCATTAGAATCCTTATGTATATTCCATGTGGTGCTACATCTATAAATTTTTGCAGTACTTGGAATATCTAAAGTAAAAGTAGTAGTATTAGTAGTAGTATTATAATAGCTCCAACTTTCATCAATAAAAAGTGATAAATTCTCACAGCCAGTAAAAGCATTTGAGGCAATAGTTCCTGCGCCAGATGGATACGGTATAGCGACATATTTTAAATTTGTGCAGTTTTTAAAAGCATTTGAGCCAATGCTAGTACCATAATCTGAAAAAATCACCGTATCCAAACTTGTGCAGCCTTCGAACCAACTTTCACCAACTACACCATTTAATATAGTTACATTTCTAAGACCAGTACAACCATAAAAACTTCTTGCTCCTACATCAGTAAGATTAGAAGGTACGGTTATGCTTTGTAATTTTGTGCACCCTCGAAAAGTATCTCTTTCCATTTTAATAAGACTTGCTGGCAAAGTTACACTTTCAAGGTTTACACAATTTAAAAAAGTATTAAATCCTATTCTTTTTACACTATCAGGTATAGTTACACTCCTTAGATTTGTACATCCACTAAAAACCTTACTTTGAAGCCATGTTAGATTTGCAGGGAGCTTTACGCTAGTTAAATTTGTATTTCCTTGAAAAGTTTCATCTCCAACTCTTATTATTGTGCGTTCATTTAAAGTAGTTGGCATAACATAATTTCCTGAAGGAGCAGGGGTAACTCCAATAACAATACAGTCACTTCCACTAGTGGTATATGTATAAGTATAATCACCCACCGTAACTGTATCTGCAAACGAACAAACAGCCGCTGTGCCCAGCGCCAAACCAACTGCTAGCGCCAAACTAAAAATAAACTTTTTTAGCAAAGATCTACTTTTCATCTATCGTCCTCCTAAATATTGATATATTTTGCAATAAAAACACATAATAACTGATATTTTTATTTACAATAACTTCATCTTAACACAGGTAAAAATCGAAGTCAATATTTAATTTTAAGACATTTTATATTTTTAGGGTAAAATAAACTAATTTTAAGACAAAATAAAAATTAAAAAATTTTTTAAAAATATTATATAATATAAATGTATAAGTTTAAATAACGGAAGTGATAATTTGAAAAAAATAGTTATATTATTTGGCTCCCCACACTCAAATGGACATACAAAAAAATTATTGGATTTATTTTTACAATCTTTAAACTTTAAATTTGAAACAATTCTTTTTGATGCCTATAAAGAAAAAATCAGCCCTTGTATGGGCTGTGATGTTTGTAAAAAAACAAATAAATGTGTTTTTAACGATTTAGAAAAATTAGAAAAACATTTGGAAGATTGTGATCTTTTAGTAATTGCATCCCCTATTTATAACTTGGGGTTTCCTGCTCCTTTAAAAGCAATTTTTGATCGTTTTCAAATATATTATAATTATTTTATAGTCAATAAAAAATATAGAATTAATAAAAATAAAAAAACAATCTTGCTTTTAACTTCCGGTAAAAAAAATAACGATTTTATAAATCGTTTTGAAAATCAAATAAACTATACTCTAAAATATTTAAACACTAAAATTTACTCTAAAGTAATTTGGGATAACACCGATAAGCAACCAGTTTTAAAAAATGAAGTAATAAGTAAAATTAAAAACTTAACTAAAAATCTATAAAATTAAACCAATCTCCCTAGTTACGCAGGAAGATTGGTTTTTATAAATTTTATTAACCTTTCATAGCTTCTGAAAATTGTTTATAGAAATCAATTACATCTTGTTTTTTAGTAAATAATTGATTCATATATTCTATAAGTTCATTACCCATTTCAGCTTTCAAGTTCTTTGCATTAGACTCTACTATTTTAAATCCAGACTTCTCGTAAAATTCTTTACTTTCCTTCAAGATTTTTTCATCTGAACAATTCATTTCTACAACTAATTTGGATAACTTATCTCCATTAAAAGTTAAAATTGTCTTTGACGAACCGTCTTTTCCTTCTGCATTTAAAACAACTTGGTCGCCGTTAACTTTTAAATCTGTCTTTATTTCTGGCATATCTATTTTTTTATTATTGTCTTTTGCGGTTTTGTTTTCTTTTTTATCTTTATTTTTTGCATTATCATTTTTAACTTCATTGTTTTGAGCTTCTGCTTGATTTTGATCTTGATTTTGGTCTTTATTTTCTTCTGTAGTTGCTTCTTGTATGACTGCAGCTTCTTCCGGTTTTACTTCAGCAGTTTTATTTGCATTACATGCAAAAATCACACCTGCACTGATAAGTGCCGCTGCCAATACAACTGATCCACCAATAATTAATTTCTTTTTAGTAAGTTCTATTTTTCCTAATTTCATTTTTTGTTCCTCCTAATAAATTAAAATATTTTGATAATTTTTTGGTCCCTTGCTAAATTAAGCATATGTATATAATACACTATTTTAAAGAAAAAGTCAAGTGATAAGTTAACAAAAAATCACTCAGACTTCAAATTCTACCTATTGCACCAAAAAAATATATTTAAACTTATTTTTTGTGCTTTTTTGTAATACATCAACCATCACAATGATCTAATATCATGTCGTTATATGCTTCAAACATATTCTTAGAAAGTAATAAATTTTTAATAAAAAAGCCTTCCATTTGTAATTTTAATCCATAAATCACTGCTGCATCTAAATTTTCAAATGCCAACTCTTCCATTTCTTTACTATTTTCGTATTGTCTGTCTTCAGCAAGAAAATCAGCTAAAAATATAATTTTATCTATTACTGTCATGTTTTTTCTACCCGTTGTATGATATTTAACTGCATTTAATATTTCTTCATCATCAATATTTAAATTTTCCTTTATGTACAACGAAC
>CADBSQ010000105.1 GCA_902797415.1 uncultured Erysipelotrichaceae bacterium
AAATTTTTTTGTTATAGATTGTCCTAAATTTAAAGTACCACTTATTCCATTATCATTGTCGGCAAATCTTAGGGACATTGTTGCTGTTGATGTTTGCAACTTTTCATTATTTGCATTTGAAACGCTCGCTGAGAAGAATGCATAGCCCACTGCTATTATCACTACCAACGATAGTATTGTGATTCCTACTGCTATTATTTTTTCTTTCTTCGATTTAATGTACTTAAAATTTTTATTAGATTCAGCATCCATTATATCTTTTCCTTTCTTACTTCAAAAGTGGTAGAGACTTATTATGATTGTATTGTTATCTATATTATACATAAACATGCACTAATTATCAACCACATAAAAAAGAGAAATTAATCTCTTTCACTAATTAATCTTTTTAAAGAAACTATTTTTAAATCTTTAAACTCTAATTCTCTTAAAATCAAGAGTACGTTATCTAAACTAACATTTTTATCGATGAGGATGATGGAACCGCTTGCTAATTTAGATTTTACTTTACTTAAATTATAGTTATTTAAAAAGATATTTGTTGATACTAAGTAATAACCATATTTTTTACATAAATCTATATTACTAAAACCCTTCAGGCAAAAACGATTACTTTTTTTAATAAATCTATTTAGTAGTTTAAAATCAGTTTTATTATCAGCAGTATTAATAATATTATCGTAATTATTAGTGTCACTTGATATATAGGAATATTTAATGTTTTCTCGATTAAAATACTTTTTTACTTTCTCATTATTATTAATTATTATACTAACATTTCTTTTATTTTTATTACCACTAATGATAAATTTTTCTTTATGATCTTCTAAACTTTTTTGGGGTTTAACCGAATGATAGATTAAGTAATTATCATTGAAAGATTTAAAATCACTCATATTTAAATAGCTTTCAGTTATATCTATTTTTTTACCATATAAACCAGGGATAATTGTGTTTTTTTGAAAGTTAATTTGGGCATTTTTTGCATCTTTATTATAAAAAACTTGGGCTTCTTTTATTTGTTTTACTAATTTATTATTGTTATATGCTAATTCACTAACTTTATCGGTATAATAAAAACTAAATGATATAAGTATGAATATACCTATATAACTGAAATAATTTTTCATATAACCACCTATTTAATACTATGTGTGAGGGAAAGACTTATTCTTCTAGATTGGTTAATTCTTTTTTGCTATTTGATTGCATAAATGATACGCTTTCAGCGATAAATTCATATGTATAAACCTTATTATCTTCCTTATCAACGTAATTATTATTTTGAACTCTGGCTTTAACGCTTATCAAATCACCCTTTTGACAAAATTCACATACTCTTTGGGCAATTACATGCCATACAGTACACGTAATAAAATCAGTATCATATAAACCATCTACATTCTTAAATGGTCTTTTAACCGCTAGGGTTATTTGGCAATTCTTCTTACCTTGTACCGTTCTAATTTCTGGTGTTTTAGTTAAACGACCTACTAAAAATAGCTGATTAATGATCAAACCTCCTTTCTTGCGAAAAATATAACAAATCTAAAAAACTTAGTCAAAACACAGAAAAAAGTTTTTAAAAAGTTAAAATACTTTTTTTATTTACTTTTAATTCAAAAAAATTCAAAAGTAGTTATCTTTTGAATTTTTTTGAATACAGTATAACTATTTTAGTAACTTTTTAAAAACTTTTTTCTTTTTTACTGCATATATATTTTTTTCAGTAAGGGATTGATTATTAAGCTTTATAGTTATTTTACCTACAACAGTATTTTTTTCTTTATAATTAATACTATTATATAGTTTAACCTCCCTTTTCACTTGGTTTAGTTCATCCTTTTTTAATAAAATGTTATAAGAGGATAACGTATATACATTATAATTATTATCAAAGTTTATATGCAGATTATTCTTATCAATTAATTTATAATTTTTATATTGGCTAAAGTATTTTTCATAAAGTCTTTTATGATGATTAAATATATCACTATCCTTTAGACTAGATATAATTAATGTTTTATCACCTTTTTTTGCATATGATACAAATGCATGCCCTGCTCTTTTAGTGTATCCTATTTTTCCACCTTGAGCGTATTTATAGATAGATAAAAGTTTATTTTTGTTATACCAAGAGTATGTGTTAAAATTTGTTTTTAAATCATATTTTTTTGTTTTAGATATCTTTCTAAACTCTTTGTTTTTTATCGCTTCTTTTAATAGAAGTGCCATATCATAGCAAGTACTTAAATTTTGTGTTTCTTCATCTAAGCCATGGGGATTATAAAACTTAGTATCTTTCATTCCGATAGCAAGTGCTGTCTCATTCATTAATTTAGCCATGCCAAGTGAACTACCACCTATCTCTTTTGATAGCGTTAGTGCTGCATCGTTACCACTTCTAAGAAGTAGTCCATATAAAAGATCTTTAATTGTTAATACTTCACCTGGTTTAATATATATCGCTGAACCATAAGCATCAATTACTTCATCACCTACCTTTGTTTTTTTATTAATATCACTGTTGTTTAAAGTAACAAAAGCTGTCATAATTTTCGTTGTGGAAGCAATTAAATGTTTTGTGTGTTCATTTTCACCAAATAAAACTCTGCCACTTGAGGCATCCATTACAAGCGTGCAAGATGCCTTAACCGGCGTACTAATACATAGTAAAATAATTATTATCAATATTTTTTTCATACCATATAATATGATTTAATTACATAAAAAAAGAACTAAATATAGTTCTTAATCGTTTTTATGACCACAGTTAGGGCAAAAATCACTTTCTACTTTTCGTCCACAATTTGGACAAAAATTATCTTTAAATCTTATTTTTTTATTTACGAGAGTTACCTTATTTACCCTTTTAATCACCATTATATATACACATATGACAAATATAATAAATAACAAGGCAAAAAGTGGCTTACCAGCAAATAAACAATAATCATAAAAACCATGAATAGCTGTAGGAATTAGTATGCTTAATAATAAGCTTTGCATCTTTAATCCGTTGTTTCCTTTTAATTCGTTTTCCTTAGCAAGACCCAGGTAATAACCCATAAGTACACCATCACAAGCATGACCTGGAACCGCAAATAGTGCGCGTAAAACGCCAGTGCCTAGTCCTTTTTGATACACGTAGAAAAGGTTTTCAAAACAAGCAAAACCAAGAGCAACGAATGTACAATAAACAATAGCATCATAAAATTCATCAAACTCATTATCATTATAAGAAATGTTATATGCAAAAATCCATTTAGATAATTCTTCTATAAAAGCTATACCAACAAATACTTTAAAAAATAGTTGTACAAGATTTAGTTTGCTTTCTTCTATGCTCATTATAGGAAATATTAAATAAAGAAATAAGTTTAAGAAAACTACTAAAAGACATGCTCCTATACCACCAAGAAAAAGTTTCATTAATAGTTTCGTTGGTTCTTTGTTTTTATCTTTCTTATATATGTATGATCCAATTAGAAATACTGGTAAAACAGAGACAGTAAATAGTATTAATTCTTCACTAGTTTGCATGTTTTACCTAACTTCTAGTGAATTGATTACACTATTATAATCATCCATACAAATGCTTTCTTGATTTTTTCCCATAGCAAATGATACCAAATAAATTTTGTCATTATTAGTTGTAGCATAATGGTAATAATGAAAGCTTTCATTTATAAAGTCTGTATAATACCAATTATTATTGTTTATATTTTTTAAAGTTACCTCAACTGGAACATTATATGTGTTTTTAATACTATCTTCTAAATATAATCTAGCATTATAATCATAAGAAGCAGAATTTCTCATTCTAACGTTTAAAGAGCATACTACTTCATTGTTAGGTGATTTAGAATATATTTTATTAGTGTTATTAGATGAATTTATAGTATATCCATCTGGAATTGTATAACTTAAATTATTTATTGTTTCGTCCTTAGGTCCACTTGGATTAACTATTCGACCTGTTCCCATAAGCCCCATTAAGCTAATAAACAAGACTA
>CADBSQ010000106.1 GCA_902797415.1 uncultured Erysipelotrichaceae bacterium
TGGCTTGGATACTCTATTATAGAAACATTTGGAAGGGGATTTGATGAATTTGCTCCCCTAATTATATCTGGAGATTTTGATATTCTTTTAACAAGACCAAGAAGTATATTCATTCAAATCATTGGTAGCAAGATAGCTTATGAAAAAATGGGAAGACTAATAGTTTCGTTAGGTTTATTTATCTATTCAACAGTTCATTTAATAAACCATTTTACTATACTAAAAATAATCCTAATAATTCTAACTATAATAGGTTCAAGTTTAATATATTTATCAATCTTTATATTTGGTGCAGCTCTTTCATTTGTAACAATTCAAGGACTAGAAGTTGTAAATATATTTTCAAATGGTTCCAAACAATTAGGACAATATCCAATGAAAATATACCATAAGTATGTAAGATTATTTTTTACATTCATAATCCCAATTACATTAGTTAACTATTATCCACTAAAATTTCTAAAAGGAATAACGTCAAACTACTTATACATTCTATTACCACTATTAACAATAGTATTATTTTTAATGAGTCTATTAACGTTTAATATAGGTCTTAAAAAATACTGTAGTACTGGTTCTTAAAAAATTACTGATTCTTCAGTAATTTTTTTATGTATTTTAAGTATTTTTGTGTTAGAATAGGAAGCACTCGCAATTTATTGTAAGAAAATAGGAATGGTGGTGCAACATTGAAACTTGATTATGAAACGATAAAAGAATTAGATGCGTATAAAATCTATGAATCGTTATCATCTAATATACAAAGTATTTACAATTCTTTTCAATATGTTTCTTTATCTGAGGATGAGTACCATGACTTAGTAATAAGCATAATTAATACTTCCAAAAAGATGTATGATGGTAATATCTCGTATGATGATTTTTTAACAAAACAAATAAGAATAGCCCTTAGTGAAAAAATCAAAGAAATTTTGTTAGATCCCCAAACATCATATAAAATAATAGATTCATATATATGTTTAAAAATTAAGCCCAAGAAAGATTTAAGTATTGTTATTAAACAATTTGAAAAAATCGATCTGTTTTTTAAAACATATGAGTATATTCCTAGTCTAGATTTATTAATTGATTTATATAAAAACAATAAAATATTTTCAAATATGATAAAAGTAATATTTGAGCATTATAAAACAGAAATTGTTGATGGAAAATTAGATACTTTGTTTAATAATAATTTATTGGTTGATGCTATTAATGCGTATTGTATACTTATAGGAATAGAAATAAAAGAAGAGGAGACAAGTTCAGAAATCATCAAACCTTATTCTGATTATCCTATATCAAACAGTGAATATTTTTACTTAAAAGAAATAAGCCGAGAACCATTACTAACAAGGGAAGAAGAAATAGATCTTGCTAAAAAAATGGAACAAGGCGATTTAGAAGCAAGGAATATATTAATTGAGCGAAACCTAAGATTAGTCGTCAGTATTGCTAAAAAATACCTTGGTAGGGGATTACCTTTTCTAGATTTGATACAAGCTGGTAATGAAGGTTTAATAAAGGCTGTAGATAAGTATGATTTAACAAAAGAAACTAAGCTCGCCACCTATGCTACTTGGCGGATAAGACAATCAATAGGTAGAACCATTGAAGATACTAGCAGAAATATAAGAATTCCTGTTCATATATATGAACAGTTACCTTCGTTTAAGAGAACTTCTGCTGAGTTGGAACAAGAATTAGGTAGGGAACCAAGAATAGAAGAAATTGCTAGCAGAATGAACATACCATTATCGACAGCAAAAGTATTATATAATGCACAATTTGATACTTTAAGCATACATACACCTATTTCAGATGAAAAAGAAATCGAAATTGGGTATTTTTTACCTGACCCTAGTGAATCACCAGAAAAAGCAGCAATTAGAAAACTATTGCAAGAAGATGTTAGAAAATTGTTAGAAAAATATCTAACCAAACAAGAAATGGATATTTTATTACTTAGAAATGAAGGTATGACTTTAGAGAAAATTTCAACTATATATGGAGTAACTTCTCAAAGAATAAGTCAAATAGAAAAAAAAGCATTAAAAATAATTATATTGTCAAGAGATGTTAAATTATATGCAGAGTATATGGAAGATCCAAATCAAGCATTAGCTTCACTCTATGAAAAAAGAAAAAAATATAGACCAAAAAAAGGAAAAAAGGAAAAAGAAAAGAAAGAGGATAATATGCCTAAAAAACGAGAAACAAAGCGACAAACAATTTATGACCGCAATAGCGATTTTACTAAAGAACAAATAGATGAAGTGGTGGATAAATATTTAAGTGATGATTATTTAAAAACCCTTAATATAGTATTTGACGGAGATTTAAGTAAACCATCAGAGAAAAGAATATCTCAAAATGAATCAAGAAAATATACTAGATTAGTACTACCCGAGATAAGAAAACAACTTGAACAACATTTTGGGAAACAATTAAAAAATACAGATGAACTAAAACCAGAAATAGTAACATTGGAAGGAAGTATTACTGATATGAAAAATGATGAACATGTAGAAACAAGTGGTTCTAATAATAACAAACCAGAAGAAACTAATAAACAAATAGAAACTAGGCCAGAGGATCTCGTAAGACCAGCATTTGAAGAAAAAACTGAACAAAAAGAAAGTACGCCAGAAACAGGCATAGTGGAAAAAGATAATCCTGATATGGAAGATAATGCATATGTAACTGAAGCTGTTTTTGATAATACAAGAACAGAACAGCTAGAAGAACCTACTTCAAATCCGCTAGAACCCATTGTTTCACAAGGTAATGACTGGTTAGGAGTACTTAAATTATTAAAAACAATAACGTTTGAACAAATGATGGATGCATTAAATCCTACGCAAGCTATGATAATAGCATTAAAGTTAGGTTATAACCAAGATAAATATTACTCAACTGAAGCTATAGCTAGAT
Organism: uncultured Erysipelotrichaceae bacterium; assembly: GCA_902797415.1. Classification (GTDB taxonomy): domain Bacteria; phylum Bacillota_I; class Bacilli_A; order RF39; family UBA660; genus RUG11867. The sequence goes on from CADBSQ010000106.1 coordinate 2,935, forward strand.
TCTTAGATGTAGAGGAAACAGAAGTAATTGCTATAACAAAAAAAGTATTAGAATTATATAAAAAAAATATAATTAGCCTTTTAGATACAATCATAAAAGAAGCTACTGATCCAACAGATACAACCAAAGTATTATTCATCAAACACTGATGATTCATTAGAGGTTTTAAAACTTCTATCTAATAATAGCAGCTTAATTGATACTTACAATGAATACAAAGAAGGCGTTACTAAAGAAGCTAAATTTGCATTAATGGTAAGCAAATTCGAATCTGATATTCAATCTAAAAAGTATGAGATGAATGGTGAATTTACAATAGAGAATGCTAAAAAGGATATAGAAAATTACCCTGAAAAATTAAAGTCTCAGCTAACTAATATTACTAAGGCATCCGATGGATGGCTCGCTTATGATAGTCAATTTTACGACGAAATGTTCAAGAAAATATCGGAAGAACTTAAAAGATTATAAAATATTTAAAAAACTAGCAGAAATGTTAGTTTTTTTATTTATATTTATTAAAAATGTTGTATAATATACAACCAATAAAGGAGGAGTCATGATGAATGTATTCGAATTAAGGATTATTAAGAGGGAAATAAAAGCAACTTATGATAGATATATTGAAAAAAAAGATTCATTAGAAAACATAACTCGTTTTTTTAATATTCCAATTGACACAACGAGAACAAAAGACTATCACATTACTAAAATTGATCTTGACTTACCATCAATAACACTTCACGATAATGGAACACAAACAACATATGATGCTATATATACACATACAGCAGAGTTATTAAACTATAGTCATTATGAGCCGAATTTTATTAGTTTGGTATCACAAACTTCTGATTATAAAATCGAAAGTCTTTACTATATTGGTGAGGTAAACCCTATTATAGAAAAATTAACTATTAATCAAGAAGAGTATAGTTTAGAATTTGAAAAAGAGTTTCCCAACCAGAATAGTTTTTTTCTGAATGATACCGTTCAGCTAACTATCAGATACTTACAGCAAATAGAGCTTGACAATAAAAATGTATCTCAGCAGCTATTAACAAAGATATACAGCGAAAGCTTTAATAATTCTTTTGAGCAAATATACACTTATGGTAATGATTACATTCCAAAAAATGACAGCCAAGATAAATACTCTTATATAGTTGGTAATAATGTTATTTATGGTATTAGTGAACTTAAACAAAAGGATACTCATACTATCTTAAGAGGTATATGTTTTGAAGGCTTAAACGGAAGTCTAATAGACTATTTTCCTTATAAAATGTATCCTGAAAACTATCAAGATTTACACGATGATAGTACTTTATCGGCAATGTTATTTAGTGGAACTACTGAAAATACGCGTCACATTTTAGAAATCTATAAAAATAATGAAAACATAAATATTAAATATTCTAAAGCAGATATTATAAAGAAATTAACATTACCAACACTTAATGAAGGGAAAATATCATCTAAGGAAATAAAACTAATTATAAGTGAACTAAAAACTAATTACAAAGATGAATTTATTAATCTAGTATCATATGAGTTAACATCATTTATTAGGAAGATTAATGCTAAAAATGGTCTTAGCGATAAGGATGATGAATTAAATCCTAAATTGCTTATAAATATACCGCTTACGGAAATTGCTAACTTTGTTTGTGATAATAAAGAAAAAATGTTTATGTTAATGTCTGAACAGTTCGAAAACGCTTCTCATATAAGTAGTACAAACGAAATACCTTTACCACATCTACAAGATAGTTTAAAAAAATGTATTACTGATTATGAGAATAGTCCACAAAAAAAGATTTAATATAATTTAGGGAGGTTATTATGCAAAACAGTGGAATAGTATGTAGAATCAATGATTTAATTGCAATCTGTAAAATACTAGATGATTTTAAAGAGTTTAATGTTGACGCTATGAATTTTATGATATCTATAAACTTTGATAAAAGTAAGATAATTGACTTACTTTCTTTAGCAGAAGGACAAAGAATTTTATCTTCTAGAAAAGTAAAGAATTTTTATAAAAAACATACAAAGACTATTTATACAATAAATCAATATACCTATTTACCAGGGTTCTTTAGAAACTACGTTAATATGCAAGATACTATTGAGGAAACTCAATTTTATCGTTTTTATCAATACGCAATTAAACACAAGAATGATATAGCTAGAATTCTTGGGAATCTTGCTAGAATTAGAAAATTAGGATTTATTAAAATATATTTTGATGAAACGATGGATTTCACCACTGGTGAGTACTCCATTAAGCCTGAACTTGGCGATAATTCCCAAATAGTATTTTTAGATAATATGACTTCTATAAATCAAAAATCAGAAGACCAGGTATGGTATAAAAGCGATAATTCAAATTATGAAATAACTCTTGGAATTGATTCTAGTGATATTTCTATTTTTAGTGGGGAAAAAATAGCAGTTAATGGTTTATTATTTGATCCAGATAGATTACCAAAAAGTTTAACTAAGGAAAATACATTTGATAAAATCAGAGATTTAAAAAAGCAAGATAATGTGCCAGCTAGTTTAAATGATAGTATAGATGCAATCATGAAGGCACTTGATATAATTAATGATAAATTTGCCGAATCAAGCGATCCTGAAATCAAAGAGATGCTTTGTCTTACTTATTATGATATACAAGATGGTTTAAGAAAATTAGAAATGATTAATACGCTTTTAGAAGAAAGAGCAAAGTCTCAACCATCACAAAAACCACAATTATAAAAAAGAATAGCAAATATATACAAAGAAATATTTAACAATTAACAAAATATTTGTTATAATACTTTCGAAAGAGGGAATTACTATGAATAGAAAAACAGTTATTGTAGGACATAAGAATCCTGATACAGATGCAGTTACTAGTGCAATTAGTTTATCTTATCTAAAAAATAAACTAGGTATGGATACTGAACCTAGAGTACTTGGTAACGTTAATAAAGAAACTGAATTTGTACTAAAACATTTTGGAATCGAAAAACCAGAATATTTGAATGATGTAAAAGTTCAAGTTGAAGACGTTGATTTTGATAGAAGTATTATGATTGATGAAGATTCATCTATTTATGATGCATATACTTATATGATTGAAAACGGTTTTACTGGAACACCAGTTGTTAAGAAAAATAAAAAGTTTGTTGGTTATGTTTCACTAAAAGAAATTGCCACAAGCTTAATAAAAGGTGAAGCTGATAGATTAAATGCAAACTATGAAAACATAGTAAATGTTATTAAAGGTGAAAAAGTTCTTAAGTTCGATGATAAAATAGAAGGAAAAATCTATGCAGCAACATATGCTAGTGAAGAAGATTTCTCTGAAATCGATCTAAACAAACATTCTATTGTTATCGTTGGTGGTAGAAAACTAGTACTAGATTATTGTATTAAAAATAAAGTTAAACTTATTATAATTGTTAACAACCAAGATATAAGTAAAGAAATGCTTGAACTTGCTAAAAAGAACAAAGTTAATATTATTAAAACACACTTACTAGCATTTTCTACATCTAAATTAATTGGACTATCTAATACAATTAAAGATATTGTTAGAAATGAAGCACCAACTACTTTTGATGAAAAAGATTATTTAACAGACTTTTTAGAAGTATCAAATAAACTTAAACATAACAACTATCCAATTGTTGATAAAGAGGGTATCTGTCATGGTATGATCAGACTTCTTGATTTAAGTAATTATAAAGAAAAAAGTGTTATTTTAGTAGATCACAATGACATTAAACAAAGTGTTAATGGTTTAAATGAAGCAGAGCTTCTTGAAATAGTGGATCACCATGCAATTGGTAATTTAACTACTAAAAATCCTATTTCATTTAGAAACATGAGTGTAGGTTCTACTAATACTATTGTATATCATTTATTTAAAGAAGCTAGAGTTGAAATTCCTAAGAAAATCGCTGGCGTTATGCTTTCAGGTATTTTATCTGATACACTTATTTTAAAAAGTCCAACTACTACAGATATAGATAGAAAAGTAGTAAAAGACTTATGTAAAATATCAGGTCTTGATATGCAAGAATATGGTATGGAAATGCTTAAAGCAGGATCAAGTTTAAAAGGTCTTAGCATGGAAGATATAGTTTATGGTGACTATAAAGAATTTACTGTAGGAGATTATTCTTTTGGTATAGGACAAGTTCTAACACTTGATTATGATCAAATATTAAAAGAAAAAAAGGATTATGTTAAATTCTTAGATGATGAATGTAAGAAAAAAGGATTTAAATTAATTGCATTATTTGTCACAGACATTGTTAATAATGGTTCTTATGTGTTATTCTCAAGTGGAGCAACTAATTTAATGAGTCTTGCATACAATGTAGATAATATGGAAGAAGGACACTATTTAGATGGCGTTATAAGCCGTAAGAAACAAATGGTTCCAAATATAATGAAAGAAATAGAAAACATGGGATAATGTTTTCTTTTTTACATATAATACTAGAGTGCTAGACAAATATATATTTTTATGATATATTAATAGCACAAAAAAGCAGGTGAAGCCAGCCTCATAAATGGCAACTAAAAAAGCAGGTGAAGCCAGCCTCATAAATGACAACTAAAAAAGTGGATTAGAGAGCAAACTCTAATCCTTTATTAAAATAATTAAGTCCTCGTAGCATAACAGGATAATGCAGCTGCCTCCTAAGCAGCAGAGTGGGTGTTCGAGTCACCCCGGGGACGCCATAAAAAAATTAAACTGATTTATTTCAGTTTTTTTGTTAAAAAAAATCTTGTAATCTATATTAATATGTTTTATAATTTAATTAAGAGAACGCACTAAGTTTAGTGGGTACTCAAGTTTTTTGTCTTGAAACCCTCCTTAACTTTCAGAGAAAATTAAGTTGGGTTTCATTTTATTTTATCATCTATTTATAAGTAAGATGAGTATTATTAAAATTAATACCACTATGGCATTAAACATTTTGTTTAAAAGTTTAACCATATTGTACCTCCATATATTAACCCCCTGAAATAGTTTTAAATATAAGGAGTACCCATACTTAATTTGTGCGTTCGATAAAATATTTAAACACATTTAATTAACGTTGTCAAACAACTGCAAAAAATTCATTTTTTGCAGTTGTTTTTTAATAATATATTAATTATAATTTAACAAATAATTGAATAACTATTTAACTCATTCTTGAAAAAAGCCAGTGGTGAGTAGTATAATGAAAGTAGGGTAGGTAACTCTTATGAAATTAGATAAGAATAAAAAACTAGCAACATTCATAACAATATTCACAGTATTAATGTTAGCGGGTTTAACATATACTTTCTTTTCAGCATCAGTATCAAATGCAAATAATGAAAAGATGCAAACACAAACAGCAACAATGTCCTTAGAATTTGATGACAACGATAATGGAGTAAGTGGTACTTTAAATTTAGGTCAGTCTATCATTAAAAAATTCACACTTGAAAATACCGGAACAGTTGATGCTTATGGTAAAATAAATTGGTATAACCTAGTAAATACATACACACCTGATTCTTTAACTTGGGTCTTAGAACAAAGTACTACTGAAAACGGAACATATACTACAGTAGGTTCAGGAAAAGTACCAACAAGTAGTTCAGCAATAACAAAAGAATTAAAAAATGGTTTGTTGGTACCAGTATCAACAACATACTACTATAAACTATCAATAACATTAAATAATCTTGATATAAACCAATCAAGTGATATAAATGCAAGTATGCATTCAAAGTTTAGTTTAGAAGCAGGAACACAGCCAGGAACAGATACAATAATGAATTTAGTAAGTGATGCTGATCCAACGAGTACAGATGTAATAACAAAAACAGCTCCGGCAGGAGAGAGTTGTACAAATACTCTAGCATTTGATGGAACAACGGATAATAATCTAAGATATGTCGGAGCAAATCCATGTAATTATGTAACATTTAACGGAGAGACAGCAGGTTGGCGCATAATAGGAGTAATGAACGACGTGGATGATGGTACGGGAATAACAGAAACAAGAATAAAACTAATAAGAGCAACATCTTTAGGAAGATACTCTTGGGATTCATCAGATTCGAGTATAAATTTTGGATATGGAATAAATGATTGGACTCAGGCAGATTTAAAGAATGAATTAAATGGAGATTATTTAGATCTGAGTCTAACAGAAAATACAACATGGTATAAAGGTCAAAATAATAAAAAGGAAGCAATATTTGATATATCAAAAAGACTAACAAGCGCAGCCCAAAGTTTAA
>CADBSQ010000107.1 GCA_902797415.1 uncultured Erysipelotrichaceae bacterium
AAATTTTTTTGTTATAGATTGTCCTAAATTTAAAGTACCACTTATTCCATTATCATTGTCGGCAAATCTTAGGGACATTGTTGCTGTACTTGTTTGAATTTTCTCATTATTGGAGTTTGATACTGTGCTACTGAAGAAGGCGAAGCCTATACTTCCTAGTACTAAAAATGATGCTACTGTTATAAATATTGCCATTATTTTGTTTTTCTTTTCAAGTTTCATTGTTGTCCTACTTTCTTATCATTATTTTATATAACTAATTTAGTCTCTTCCACAATTAGCACATCTATATACTTTGCCTGGTTCTATTTTAATGTCTCGGTAATTCATCAAATCACTTACTGATACAACAATAAAACCTCTTTTATATAAGTCTTTTACTGCTTTTTCAGTTGCTTTAACGCTACTTTCATATAAACTATGCATTAAAACTATATCTCCATCTCTTGGATCTTTAACAATAGCCCCAAGAGTTTTCTTTTCATTTCTATTATCCCAATCAAGAGTGTCTATACTCCATAAAATAATTGGGTAATTTGCTTTTTTAGCTATTTCATTTTTACTTATGCCATAACTTGGTCTAAATAAATCAAACGAGTTATTAGTTAACCTTTTATACTCATCATTAACCGACGTTATCTCATTGAATGCTTCATTATCTTCTAAACTATTTAAAACTTTATGATTAAAAGTATGGTTACCCACTTCCATATTAGATTCATTTAAATATTTTAAAACATCCTTATATTTTTCTAATCTGTTGCCAACAACAAAGAATGTTGCTTTAAAATGAGATTTTTTTAATATATCTACTGTTTTATAATCATACTCGCTTGGACCATCGTCATAGGAAAAAGCGATTAACTTCTTGCTTTTATCGATTTTAAATGTTTCATTCTTATAAGAAGTATTATACATCATTTCATAATTCATTGTATTATTTATTTCGTTATTATTAATTCTTAAGGTTAAATCTCCAAATTCCTTTGTTTTATAATAACCTATCATTTCATAATCTTTAATGTTATAAGTTTTAGAAATAATATCATCGACAACAAAATAAGGATATTTTAGATATAAAAGATGTTTTTCATTATCGATAAACCTATCTTTATCACTGATAATATCATCCATAGTTAGTACTTTTTTATTTTCAAAATCAAATACATAATTTACAGGATTATTACAATTTAGAAATAAGTTACTTCTATTATCATCTAGTTTTTGAAGATTGTATTCTAAGTTGGTACATTCATTATTTAAAACATATTTTGATACTACATTACGAAATACCCTATCCTTAAAAAAAGGTACGTTAAAAACATTATTGCTATATTTCATAGATGCAACTAAATATCGGGGTGATTCTATTTTTTCAAAGGAGAATAGCTCTACTTTTACAAGCATGGTAATCATTATAGCAATAGACAATGTAAATACAATTTTAAATATATCTATATAGTACTTCATATCTTACTCCTATCTATATTATAACAGGTTATATATTTTTTGTTAAGAGTTAGATGTAAAAATTGTGTTCCTGTCAAACGTTTGACAAGTATACATTTATTATAATACTTTTAATAATTGAAGTTTATAAATAAGGACGAAACCCAGCCTAATCATTCCTGATACGGCTGGGTTTCCAAAAAACCTTTGGAGCACCCACCAAGATTGGTGTGTTCTCTTAATATAATTATAATATATTTTACTATAAAATAAAAGCATTAGTTTTAAATAGAAAACAATTCTCTTCATGTGAATAGATTATACCTATCGCTTGTAAGTATGAATATATAATAGTTGAACCAACAAAACTCATATTCCTTTTTTTTAGATCACTTGATATTTGATCTGATAGTTCGTTTGTTGTTTTATCTAACTCGATAAATGTTTTTCCCTTGGTAAATGTACATAGATAATCGTAAAAAGATCCATAATCATTAATTATTGATTTAAATATTTTAGCATTTTTTATGCTAGCATTAATCTTTCTTTTATTTCGAATTATACCTTCATTCTGAAGGAGTTATTCTATCTTTTTATCGTCATAATTAGACACTCTATCTAAGTTAAAATTATCATATGCTTTTCTAAAGTTTTCCCTTTTATTTAGGACCGTTTCCCAAGATAATCCCGCTTGATTCATTTCTAAAATTAGCATTTCAAATAAATAATTATCA
>CADBSQ010000108.1 GCA_902797415.1 uncultured Erysipelotrichaceae bacterium
CTCTTGATAAAACAAGAATCCATCCAGAGAGTTATGATGTAGCTAATAAGTTAATTTCAAGTCTTGGTTTAAGCGCTAGTGATATAGGTAAACAAGAGTTTAATGATAAAATCAAAACCATTGATATTAAAAAATATTCGAGCGAGCTTAACATCGATGAATACACTTTAAAAGATATAGTTGATGAGCTTATAAGCCCAGCTAAGGATATAAGAGAAAACGTTAATTCGCCCGTATTAAGAGATGATGTACTCGATTTAAAAGACCTAAAAATAGGCATGAAATTAACTGGAACAGTTAGAAATGTTACTAGCTTTGGAGCATTTGTTGATATTGGACTTCACGATGATGGCTTTATACATATAAGTAAAATGAGTAAAAAATTCATTTCTAATCCAAACGATGTTTTAACCGCAGGAGATATAATAGACTGTTACGTTATAGAGGTTAACAAAGAAAAAGAAAAAGTTTCTTTATCACTTTTAAAAGATTAATTACATTATGGAAATAATGTATAGATTGCTATATAATAGTGTTAGAGGTAGAATATGGGTATATTTTTTAATAGAAATAATAACGATAAAAAAAATAACATTATTAGTCTAAAGGGAGTTAAAAATGCTGTTAGTAAGATACCACATCCACGTATCAATATCAGGAATACAACTATAGGTCGTGTTACTACGCGGGTTATTAATACTGGTAAAAAAGCTGTGAAACGTGTAGGAAAATTTGTATCAGGACTAAAAAATAGGGCTGTTAATAGCAGAGTCGGATCAACTGTTCGCACCAATGCAAAAAGAGCTCGGAGCTTTTACTCGGCTGGAATAAGAGCTATATCAAAAAGAGTAGGTCTTTCCAATAGAAGTAGTAGCAATAGAAGTAATAATTCGCAGCAAAATAAAAGCTGGGCTTCAAGAACTCGCGCAAGGGTAACTGCTTCAGCAAGGTCAGGTGCAGGTAGACTAATAGCACATGGTTCTAAAGCTTTAAAAAGGTTTGGTGGTTTTGTAACAGGAGCACTAAGTTCATCTGGATTACTACTAACAGCTAGTGCGGCTGATACTTCATCTGCAGAATCAGGTAGGGCTTTACTAATAGGTTCAACTAATATCCCCAAAGAAGATTTTGGTAAGTATCTTACAAAAATTATGACTGATAATGCATTAAATGGGCCAGAAAATAGATTATATTCAAATAGATATATACCTGTTATAGGTGTCCGATATAATCTTTCTGAGCCGCAGATACAAGGAATTGCAAGACTTTGTCAACAAGAACAAGGCAATCCAAGAGCTGCTGCAATTGAAGCAGAACTCATGTCTAACAGATTTGAGTTATATGGAAAAGAATATGGAACAGGTGGAGATGGACTTTATAATTACGTTAAAAATAGTGAGTGGTGGAGTAAAGCTCCAAAACACATGGCAGCAACTGACTCTCTTGATCCTGAAGTTTTAAAAACAGTAAGAAACGTACTAGTTAATGGAGACAGAACCATCCCTACATATATTGATGAGCACGATTGTTATTATTATAAAGATAAAAAAAGTGGTAGAAAAATATATGATATAAATACTATTGCTACAAATGGAAATGTAATCCAAGCACCCAATACAGATATCGAAAACAGGAAAAACTATGTTCAAGATGAAACACGTGTCTATAATAGATATGGTGATGGATTAGGTAGTACAGACTATTATACCTATTATGATACTCCAACTGGAGATCCATTTGGTTATACAGATAATGCCTATAGAAGTGTAACTGGAGAAACACCGCCTAATTATTCAGATTCATCTGGAAACCAAAATAACGAATAAATTTCTATAAATCACCTATAATAATAGTAGGTGATTTTTTTGAGAAAAAGATTTTTTTTAATTAGTTCAATAATAATATTTGGTTTAGGTTTTCTTTTACATAATGTTTACAACATAATGCCTAACTTTTTAACAAGCATTTTCTTTCAAACTAATGAAAGTATATGGCAACACAATAAACTAATTATAACGAGTTACCTAGTGCTTGCGCTGATGACAAAGTTTTATTTAAAATACAATAAAAAAAATGTATTTTTTGCAAGTAGTATAGCAGTGCTTATATGTATGGTTTTAGAAACTTCCCTTTTTGGATTGATTTACTTTTATATACTTGAAACAAAAGAGAGCATGATAGCTGCATTAACAACCTATGCAATTAGTATTATAGTTGCTCAGTATGTTTGGACTATACTCTTAAATAAAGATTATGATAGAAATTATGAAATAATTGGAATAATATTGTTTACATTCTTTTACGTTTTATTAACAGTTACAACATATAACCCTATACATAATAAAATTTTTTATGATTATAAGCATCATACATATAATATAGTACAAAGCAAATAGCTTTGCTTTTTTTGCTCATTAATTAGCACTCATACTTGACAAGTGCTAATTAATGAGTATAATTAAGTATGAAAGGGGAATCGTTATGTATCCAAATGAAGAAGAAAATGTAAACGTATTAGAAAAGTATGGCCGTGATCTAACACAAAATGCTAAGGATAAAAAAACAGATCCTATGATAGGTCGTGACGAAGAAATTAGAAATCTAACAAGAATATCATCTAGAAAAAACAAAAACAATCCAGTATTAATTGGTGAGCCAGGTACTGGTAAAACAGCAATTGTAGAAGGTTTAGCACAACGAATTATTAAAGGTGATGTTCCTGAGATACTAAAAAATAAAACTATATGGGAATTAGACTTAGCGGCAGTAGTTGCTGGTGCTAAATACAAGGGTGAATACGAGGAAAGGCTTAAAAAAATATTAAACGAAGTCGAAAAAAGTAAAGGCGATATTATTATGTTTATAGATGAAATCCATATGATTGCCACAAGCGATGCTAATGGTGCAATGGATACTTCTAACATACTTAAGCCTATGCTTGCAAGGGGCACTATTAGAGTAATAGGTGCTACCACTCTAAATGAATATCGTAAATACATTGAAAAAGATGGAGCTCTTGAAAGACGTTTCCAAAAAGTATTGGTAAGCGAACCAACTGTTTCAGACACAATAACGATATTAAGAGGATTAAAGGAAAGATACGAAATATATCATGGTGTTCAAATAAAGGATAAGGCTTTAATCACCGCTGCGACCTTATCAGATAGATATATTACTGATAGGTTTTTACCTGATAAAGCAATTGACTTAGTAGATGAAGCTTGTGCAAGCATCAGAATGCAAATCAATTCTAGTCCAATAGAATTAGACAATCTTGAAAGAAAAATTTTAAAACTCGAAATAGAAAAAGAAGCTTTAAAGAAAGAAAAAGATGATATATCTATTAAAAGAAGTGAAGAATTAGATACAATTCTTAGTGATCTTAGAAAAGAAGAAAAAGCATTAAAAGAAAAATGGGAAGAAGAAAAACACCTAAATGAAAAAATTAATGCTAAGAAAAAGGAACTTGAAAGCAAAAGATACGAACTAGAAAAAGCAGAAAGTTTAAATGACTTTGAAAACGCTGCTATCCTAAAACATGGTGTTATTCCAAAATTGGAAGAAGAATTAAAAGAATTTGAAAGAAAAGAAAATGATAGACTAGTTCCATCAGTTGTAACGAGTGACATTATTGCCGAAGTAGTATCAAAGTATACAAATATACCAGTTGCTAAGATTCTATCTAGCGAGAAAGAAAAACTTCTTAACTTAGAAGAGAATTTAAACAAAAAAGTAATTGGTCAAGAAACTGCTGTAAAACTTGTTTCTGATGCTATAATTAGAAGTCGTGCAGGCATAAAAGATCCAGATAGACCAATTGGTTCATTTATGTTTTTAGGTCCTACTGGAGTAGGTAAAACCGAACTTGCACTTTCTTTAGCAGAAGAATTATTTGATGATAAAAAACATATCATAAGAATTGATATGAGTGAATATATGGAAAAGTTCTCTCTATCTAGGCTAATTGGAGCTCCCCCAGGATATGTTGGTTATGATGAAGGTGGAGAACTAACAGAAAAAGTTAGACGTAACCCATATAGTATAGTTCTTTTAGATGAAATAGAAAAAGCTCATCCAGAAGTTTTAAACTTACTACTTCAAATAATGGACGCTGGAAGATGTACTGATTCAACTGGTAGGGTAGTAGACTTTAAAAATACGATTATTATAATGACTTCTAACTTAGGAAGTGAATTTATTTTAAACAATGAACCAGATAAAGCATTAGAGCTACTTAGAAGCACATTTAAACCAGAATTCTTAAATAGAATAGATGATATAATTACATTCGATAAACTAAATAAAAATGTTATTGATAAAATATTTGATAAAATAATTTTAGAAATCGAATCTAGATTAAAATCATCTGGAATAAAAATTAAATGTTCTGAAAAAGCAAAAGAGTTCTTTATTGAAAATGGTTTTAACGAATTATATGGTGCAAGACCATTAAAAAGATTTATCTCTCATAAATTAGAAGTACTAATTGCTAAAGAGATAGTTGAAGGTAAAATAAAGAATAACCAAACCATTAATATTGATTTAGAAAATAATGATATTGTAATAAATACCAGCATGTAGTTGGTATTTTTCTATGAACTTATTATATATATTTTATCTAAAAACACTGAGTTTGCATTAGAAATGATGTGTGAATAATAAGGTATCTATAATGGATGTAAAAAAGATAAGAACTGTGAAAACAAGCTTTATTAATACAGAACTAAAGTTTTTACAAGCATATATATAAATTATTATTTTTCTTTGGAATCTACTAATGAAAATGTTGTTAAAAAAGATTTTAATTTATTTATTAGAAGTTCAATTGGATCAGAGGCTTTAAAAATTGATAATAAATACCTGATCTTTAATAATTTTATCTTTAACAGGGATAATAATGATAATTTTGATGATTTCGGTATAGTTAACGATATAGGAAAGAATTTATAATTATATTTCTTTTAATCTCTTTTTAGTTTTTAACAATCTTAAATTATTAGTAAATTATATTTTCATGGGATTGATTTTTATATACACACATGCTAGAATAATTCACTAAAAGGAGATTATGTATGAAAGAGATTAAAAGTTTTTATGGTCTACTAGAAGTACGCGGCTTTACTAAAGAAGAAATAAATGAAGTAGTAGATATGTTACGACCAGAAGATAAAAACATCCTATTAAAAAGATATAACAATGGTCTAGATAAGTCGCCAGACGCCGGTCAGTTATCTAAGGAAGAGAGTATGGCATGGTATAGAAAAGTTCTACCTAATATAAAAAAAATCTTAGAAGAAAAAAGAAAAAATCCTTATGATAGCGAATATTTACCACCATTAAAATTCAGCGTTATATCAAGATTTTCACCACAAGAAGCATTTATCATAATTGGAGTTTTTGGTTATATGAGCAAAAATATATCCATAAGAGAAATGTCTGATTTCCTTGATATTTCTGAAGTTGATATTCTAGTTACCTGTAGAAAATATATGGAAGAATACGTAAGGCAAACCAACATAAATCCTAAAAAAGAACCGAAAAATATTGGATAATCAACCAATATTTTTTAAATATCTAAAACGATTTACAAACTATATAGAATAATGCTATACTTATTATAGCAAGGTAGGTTGGTATATGTGAGAAAAACTAAAATAATATGTACTATTGGTCCTGCTAGTAGTAGTTATGAAACTTTAAAAGAAATGATGAATGCCGGGATGAATGTAGCACGAATTAATTTTTCTCATGGTTCTTGGGAAGATCAAAAAGAAAAAGTAGATTTAATTAAAAGGGTTAGAAATGATTTACAGCTTCCTGTTGCTATACTAATAGATACTAAAGGTCCAGAAATAAGAACTGGTATCTTTGATGAACCGGTAGAACTTAGAAAAAATCAATTTTTTACACTTAAATGCGACAACTCAAAAGGTTGTGAAACATCTGTTTCTATCAGTTACAAAAAGTTAGCTAACGACGTTAAAAAAGGTAATAAAATACTTGTCGATGACGGTAAAATCGAATTAAAAGTAGTCAGTATCAATGACGGCCATGTTAAATGTAAAGTTATAAACGAAGGAATAATATCATCAAACAAGAGTATAAACGTACCTGGTGTAAGAATAGAACTTGAAAGTCTAACAAAAAAAGATAAAGAAGACATACTAGGTGCAATTAAAAACAAGGCGGACTTCATCGCTGCATCGTTTGTAAGAACAAAAGAAGACGTTTTAGCAATTAGAAAGATTTTAAATAGACATCATTCAGATATAAAAATCATATCTAAAATTGAAAACATAGAAGGTGTTGAAAATTTTAACGAAATATTAAAGGTATCTGACGGCATAATGATTGCAAGGGGAGACTTAGGGGTAGAAATACCATTTTATGAGGTTCCAATTATCCAAAAAGAATTTATTAGAAAATGTATCTTTTTTGGAAAACCAGTAATCATAGCAACCCAAATGATGGAATCTATGATAGAAAGTCCTAACCCAACAAGAGCAGAAGTGTCTGATGTTGCAAATGCAATTTTTGATGGTACAAGTGCAGTTATGCTTAGTGGTGAAACTGCAGTAGGAAAATATCCTATCAAATGTATTAAAAAAATGAATGAAATAGCCACTAGAATAGAAAACAATATTGACTATTGGGAATTTTTTAAAAAAAGGGATATGATAAATAACAATATAGAATTTATTATAAATCATTCTATGTGTACCACTGCTTTAAACTCTAAAGCAAAAGCTATTTTCTGCTATACATATGAGGGGGATACACCACGTATTATAAGTAGTTTTAGACCAAGTTGTCCAATATACGTAATTACAAGCAACAAAAGAATATATTATAAATCAGGGCTAATGTGGGGACTTAATCTAACTTATGTAAGAAAAGAAAAAGAACCTAAACAAATGATATTAAATAATATCGAACGATATAAAAAGAAAAATCTAATTAATAAAGATGATATTGTTATTATCGCTGGAGGAAAATATATCGAAAATGATAAAAGAGATATCAACAAGAGTATAGGCGGTATATACAAAATATAAAATGAAGGGATAAGTAATATGAAAAAAATAAAGAGAATTTGTATCGTTTTAATAATACTTTTAACTATGTTATTTAGTATTACCTATTACAATAATACTAAAGAAATTAATACAATAAAAAGTTATAAACAACTAGAAAGTTTTTATAAATTTAGCTCTTACAGGAGTTTATCATTTGGTGAAAAAACACTAACATTACCATTTAGTGTATTAACTGAACAAGACAGCTATTTGTATGATGCTAAATATAGTAACGAAAATACCGGTATTATTAATACAGACGGAATTCAAAATGAAAGCTTAAAAACAAATGATTATTCCAAAACAAATACTCAAGTAGAAGGTGTTGATGAAGCAGATATAATCAAAACTGATGGTAAATATACATACTCTATATCAAATGACAAAGTTGTCATAACAAATGTAACAAACCCATCAAGCATTAAAGTAGAATCAAAAACTATAATGAATGGTTTTCCTAATGATTTAATATTATATCAAGATAAACTCGTAGTTATATCAGCTGACTCTTCATACGAAAGTCAAAGTACTATAGTTAGTATTTATGATATAAAGAACAAAACAAACCCTGTAAAACTAAAAAGCTTTACACTAATGGAACCTTACACTACATCAAGATGTATAGATAATAAACTATTTATCATGTCTAGTGGTTACTTAAAAAAAGAAGATAACAGAGTGGACACCAGCTACATAGAAGATAACAATAAAAAAGAGTTACCATTAAGTAAATTCAAATATTTAAAAGATGTAAAAACTAATAATCAGACCTTAATCGCAGAAGTAGATCTTAACAATTTAAGCGATAACATTAAATTAGATTCATATTTAGTTGATTTATCTAATGCATATGTAGATGCAAACAATATTTATCTTACTAATACTACTTACTCATATAATAACAATAATTATGATATTAAAAAGCTATTTGGTTTAAAAGGTATATTTGGTATTTCTGATATTGTTAGCGATTATAGTTATAGTGGGTTCACCCAAATCTTTAAATTTGATATGACTGATAATGGAGTAAAATATAACTCTAAAGGAAGGGTAGAAGGAAGAGTTATCAATCAGTATTCCTTTGATGAAAAGAATGATCATTTAAGAGTGGGTGTTGAAACAAATTCTGGAAGTAAAGTAGTCATCTTAGATGAAAAGTTAAATGAAATTAGTTCTACTTCTTATCTAGCTAAGGGTGAGAGAATGTATGCAACTAGATTTATGGGTGATAAAGCTTATCTTGTAACATATAGAAACACTGATCCACTCTTTGTAGTAGATTTAAA
>CADBSQ010000109.1 GCA_902797415.1 uncultured Erysipelotrichaceae bacterium
AATTAGTTGAAAGTTATTTTAATATATATTAACTCTTTCGTCAATAAGTAAATAAGATTAAACATAGTTTTTGTGAAAAAACATATAATTAATTTATGGAGGATAAGCTTAAACAAATAGATATTGAAAATAAAATCTGGATTATATATATTGGTATTATTATTTTAAGTTGGTACTCCAATTATTTAGAAAAAGATTATTTTTTAAACAACAACAAGAATAGTAAAGACTCTTATCAAAGAATCATAATTATTATTTTTGCTATTCTTGTTGTTGTATATTTTTATTTTTTACAGAGCTCTTACAAGGATCTTAAAAATATCAAACCAGAAGATACTGATGAAAAAAAATTACTTATTTATTTGTCTTTTGTTGGTTCGTTGTTTGTATTCTTAAGTGGTTTAATATTTTTGTATATAGCTTTAAACAATGAAAATTTGGATGTTGAGCTTGCATTTAATTAGAAAAACTTTATTAAAAAAAGTGCTAGACAAGCACTTTTTAATTATGTTCACTAAGTGGTAAGTTCCATGTTTTTTGTTCATTAGAGGAATCTATTAATCCTACATAGTAAGCGTCTAACTCTGTAAATTCATTTGTTATATTTTTAGAAGTAGTAACTGTATACATAATATCATTAGAATCACTTTGAGTTAAGTGATTAACATATTCACTTGTTATACCATTATTTTCATAATATAGATCATAAGCACCAAACGTATGCAGTATTTCGTGAGCGTAGGTTGCTGGAGGAGAATCGAACTTATCTAGAAATTTAACATATAGGTTTACTATTTCTTCATTGATTCTACTTTTTTTTTGTATATCTAAATGTTCTAGGTTTAACAGTATTTGAGTATGGAGTGTTATAAAAGAAAATATATATTATATTTTTAGCAGCATACTTTTTTAATAGTTTTTCACTATTGATATTTCTTTTAATATAACTTGTTTGGTAACTGTAGTTTTCTCCACTTTCTACAACAAGATTCTTATCAAAGTTTCCAATATATTCCAAGTCCTTATTCAAATTAAAATCATATATAAAAGAAGTTTTAGCATATTTATTTACATTTTCTGTTATGTAATCAACTCCTATTTTTAAATTTTCTAAACATTCTTTTTTTGTCTGGAGATCATTTTCATTATTAAAGTCCCAGCTAGTATTTAAATCGTTTGCAAATATAGATACTATAACTGTTTTATCGGTTATTTCTTTAGCAGATCCTAGCCTTTCTACCGTTAGCTTTGGTATTTTTACAGTTGGCGTTTCCTTTTTTATAGACTTTTGATTTTGATTTATTTGGTATATTTTGTTTATTCCAATTAAAAGCACTATAATCAAAATAATTATTTTTAAGCTTTTTTTCATAATTAATTCCTTTCAAATGTATTTTACCATATTTATAAGAAAAAAAGTCAACGATGGTTAACTTTTTAAATATTTTTGCCAGTCATTTTAAACTTTATTTTTAGACCTTCTGGATTTTCAATAATAAATTCATTATTTGTTAAGATATCATATGAATTGTTTAAGCTTCCTTCCAGTGAAGTATAATGATCTCTTTGTTGAAGTATGTCTGGATAGTAATCACTAGACTTGTTGCCAAATCTTTTTTGAATGTATTCTTCATGTAACTCTAGAGGCAAATCCATTTTGATAAGTGTTATACCATCTCTATAATTTAGCCATGTTCTTACAGTATACAGAGTAGAAAATAGTTCTTCTGCATCATAATTTGTAGAGTCTAAAATAATTAATTCATTTGATTCGTTATTAATAGCATCCGATATTTGCTCTAATAATTGCGTTCTAAATAGCTCATCGTCTGTTTTTTGTGATGATTTTTTATTATTTTTTTTAGTCATTTCATCATATGATATTATAGTTGAACTATAATTAAATTCCCTTTTTATTTTTCTTGCTAAAGTAGATTTACCTGTTGTCGATGGTCCTACAATTATTACTAGTCTATCTTTAATATTCAATTTCATACCTTATTCCCCTGTTCTTGATAATGTATTTTAATATAACAACCTCTTGATGTCAATACAATGACAATAAAAAATAATTAACAGTTTTATAATTATATGAACTATTACTATATCTTATTTTTGGTAGATAGCAATATGCTCATTGACCAGCACAACCTAGGCTTGTGTTTATAAATATTCTTTTATTATCTCTTGCAAAAAGATAACCATTGTCTATCACTATCTCA
>CADBSQ010000110.1 GCA_902797415.1 uncultured Erysipelotrichaceae bacterium
CATGGTGAAGAGGAAAGAAATCGTATTACAACCTTATTTACAAGTACGCCAATAGTAGGATATTTAGATTATGAAACTTGCAAAGATGAAATGGCTAAAATTAAAAAAGAATGTATTAATAAGACCATTAAATCATTTTTTGATAAAACTGGAATACCTAATGATAAAGAACATATCGATAGATATTTTGGCTCTTATATATCTGATATTTCGTATTCAAAATTACAGAGTTTTTATAATGCTATAGAAAATAGGGTAGCACCAGACTTTTTATTAGATAAGGTTAAAGATTTATCTGGGGATAAAACTTTAGAACTTGGTAGCGAAAAAGAAAAGGAACTAATAGAGCACTATAAATCCCTTAAACCAGCATATGATGAAGCCATAGTCTATTTCAATAGGGAAATGGATAAATATAAAGAGCAATTTGAATATGTAGATAAACTTACTACCTTAAAAAATGCTTTACTCGAAAAATATATTGGAGAACTAGTTGAGGAGTTATATCCATATTTCGATGAAAAAGATAAGAAAATTTATGATGAAAACAAAGATAAAGGTGTAAGGTACTATTTATCATTTCTTGATAGGGCTAACGTACTATTTAGAGGATTTGGTGATCCGATAGATCAGCCTTCGTTAATTGACTCATTTACCACTGAAAGTGAAAAAGCTTTAGAAGAAGGCGAGTATCCAATGCTTGTTAGTGGCATAAAATTTGATAGAATATCTTACTTTAAAAGTAAAGGCTTTGACTTCGGAAATGATTATGATCTTTATATGACAAACAAGGATTGTTTAAGCACTATACCATCAAAAGAATTTGCTGATAAAATAGTAAGTATAAAAAAAGAAAAACAAGATTCCTTTTATAAAGAATTACTTCTATCCATGCCCCATATGAAACCAATTATGGATAGCATTAACGCTTTGGGAATTGACCCACATAAAGTAGATGACTTTATATCAATTATTAAGCGAAAAAGAAGTGCTGTTATTATAAACATAGGTTCACTAGACGGCACTGTAAGTCTTGCTCCTATAGTTTTAATTAATGGTAAGATTGATGAAGAAACCATTGATACAATTATAATCCATGAGCTAAGTCATTTATTCGAATTATATCTAAATTCAATAAACTTAGAAAAAAACGAAATGATCTGTACTACGGGATGGGATGTTATTACTGAAAAAATATTCGAAGATGAAGTAGAAGAAGAAAAACCTGAGCAAAGAAAACCAAGAGAATATGAAAAATCAAGTGAAATAGTAAACGAGTACATCTCTCAGGATATATCACGTCTTATGCATGATAATGGAATATTTCTATTTAGTAGCAAAGAAAAAGCAAAAAACACAAGTCGCTCAGGATATGAAACTCAAATGGGTCGTTTTGCTATAGATTTTTATGAGCAATTTAAAGATATAATCATTGAAGCTAGAAAAAAACATGACTTAAGCATATTAACAAATGTAATTGGCGAAGAAAACTTTGTCGCATACAATAAACTTCTAGATGCTATAAGTCAGAGATATCCAGGTACAGAAATATACAAACCATTCCATGACATAAAATCGGGAAATACAACAACAAAAGAAGCTATCGAATATTTAGAGTTCGAAAGACAATATAAGGAGTTATTAAGTAGCATGATAACTATGTCTAAAAATAAAGGAATAAAATACTAGTAATTGACTAAAATATTATTTTTTGATATTCTTATATCACTTAGAGATGTGTTGAATTATGAAAAAAGAAATAAAAATAACTATAGGAATAATATGTATTTTTTTGCTCTGTTTACTTGCTAAATGTAATATAACAGCAACAAAAGAACCAACTTTAAATAACCAAAAGGATAAATCTATAACTAATTTAGACATTAAAAGTAAATTAGTTGATGATGTGTATAAATCACTTAATATGAATTTAATTAATAATACTTGTAATAATTGTTTAACGAACACTCATTACAGTTTTATGTATTACACTGATAATAAAAAACTAAGTGATGATGAAAAACTATATATTGTTTTTAACGAACTATATAAAAATGAAAAGTATTCATATAAGCAAAGTGAAGAATCTAGAAATGAAAATAAAATCATCATAGATAAATATGCTGTAAGTGAAGAATTAAAAAACAAATTTAACATAAATGATATGTCAGAATTTGATAATACATTTGTACAAAGTAATAGCTGTGGAATTAAAAGTTATACTTATACAAAAGATGCTTACGAATTAGAGATTAATCCCTGTAAAGATACATATGATTATGTATTAAGCAAAGTTGTCAAGGCAGAAAAGAAAGGAAATCACATTTACTTATACATCAATAAATATGATGTAAAAGCCAAAGAAAATGATAAAATCCTTGATTATGATGATAAAAATGAAAATATAGAAAAATATAAATTCGACTTCAAATTAGATGGCGATAAATATTATTTAAATATGATTAAAAAAATAGTTGATTAAATTAATAAAAAGTAGTATATTATTGATTTCTTCGAAGGGGTGATAATATGCTTTTTCATTTGAATAAAATTTATGTAAAACCATTAACATATACATTAATAGGTTTTATAGTTATTCTAATATTGAAACTATTACTAAAAAGAATTAGTAGACATTTTAAAGGAGATAAACTTTCTTTTTCGTTTTACAATAGTAGTAAAACTATTATAAATGTAGTTTATATTGTCTTTTTGTGTATATTATGGAATCAACATATTTCAAACATTATTACTCTTTTAAGTGTAATAAGTGCAGGCTTTGTACTAGCAATTAGAGATGTAATACTAAATATATTTTGTGGTCTTTATATTAAAACCTATAAACCATTTAAAATAGAAGATAGAATTAGTGTAGATGGAATAATGGGGGATGTTGTTGCAATTAATCTTTTATCATTTGAAATACTAGAAGTTTCCAGTGAAAATGAATATGGTTTATCAACTGGTGTAATTGTACATATTCCTTCATCCAATATAATTAGTAAAGACATAAAAAATTTATCAAAGGGATTTAAATATATTTGGGATGAAATGGAAATAGTTCTTGCAAAAGATGCCGACCTTAGAAAGTCAAAATCAACAGTATATAAAATAATCAATAGTATTGATGTCGTACAAAGAATTCCTAAAAAAATGCAAGCTCAATTAGAAGACTTTCAATCTTCATACAGAATTTACTATAACCATTATAATCCAATTATTTACACAAAAGTAAATGATGGTAAAGTAACCCTAATATTAAGATACCTAATTCATCCAAAAAAAGCCAGATATGTTGAAAGCATTGTCTGGAATAAAATTTTAGAAGAAGAAGAAAATGGTAACATAAGTATATATAAAGAGGATTGAAACTAATTAAATTTAAGTGTATAATGTAACTAATGAAAGGGTGATTTAATTTGTCTATGATGCTATTTTTAATTTCTGCTGCAATAGTTGCACTTGCACAAGCATTTGTATCTATTACATACAGAAAGTATCTTAAAATAGATAGTAAGAGGAGAATAACTGGAGCAGAAGTTGCACGAAAAATACTTAAAAAAGCTGGACTTAATGAAGTATACGTTGTTGAAACAGAAGGGTTTTTAACTGATCACTATGATCCTACAAGGAAAGTAGTTAGATTATCTAAAAACAATTATGAAGGAACAAGCATTTCCTCAATAGCAGTATCAGCTCATGAATGTGGACATGCTATGCAAGATAAAGATAATTATGTATTTATGAGAATTAGACATATATTAGTACCAATAACAAACTTTGCATCTAAAATAGGTTATGTAGTTTTATTAATTGGTTTTATTGCTGGAATGTTTGATCTAATATGGATAGGTATTGGCCTTGAATTGGTTGTTTTACTATTTCAGATTGTAACATTGCCAGTTGAAATAAATGCTTCTAAAAGAGCATTACAAAAAATAAAGGAAGATCATTATCTAGATGAATCTGAATATTCTCAAGGAAGAAACGTTTTAATAGCTGCTGCTTTAACTTATGTAGCATCTGTTGCATCAAATATACTTGAAATATTAAGATTAGTTCTAATTGCTCAAAATAGAGACTAATAAAAGTAAGAGGTTGGTTAGATGACAAAAGCGACTTATAAAAAATTTTTAACTTTAATAACTTATGCATGGGTATTATTATTTTTACTATTTAACATTGGTGTTATATTTTCTAGCATAGGTAAAGCAATAATCGTGCTAAAACCATTATGGTATGGTATATCACTTGCCTTTGTATTAAATATTCCTATGAATTTCTTTGAGACTAATTTATTTAATTCACACACCAAATTACATAGGGGACTATCGTTAATAATATCGATTATGTTCTTAGTATGTATATTAACTATATTATTTATTTGGGTAATTCCTGACTTTGTTGAAAGTTTAACTTTCTTAATTGGTCAATCACCAAAAATCATGAGTGATTTAAATGATATTTTAGTTGGAATGTTTAGTAACACTGATTTATCAAGCTACGTAAATAATCTTAATAATTCAAATCAAATTACAGGATTTATTACATCAGCAGGTAAGGGAGTTATTTCAAACTTCTCTTCAACTATCTCTAACCTTGCTGGGTTACTTGTTAATTTAATAACAGGATTTATTATTGCCATATATTTACTTTTAGAAAAGGAATTCATCTTAGGGAAATGTAAATTAATTATTTATAAGATATTTGATGACGATGCCACAAATAATATAAAATATATTTATAGACTTTCATATAAATCTTTTCATGATTTTGTAAGTTACCAATGTATAGAATGTTTTATACTTGCAAGTATCATGTTTGCTGCGTTTATAATCTTTGGATTCCCATATGCTTTAACCATTGCATTTTTAACAGGTATAACGGCTGTTATTCCAATATTTGGAGCAACTATAGCATGTGTTATTGGCGCTATCTTAATAGGCACTGTAAGCCTTGAGAAGATGATTATTTTCGTAATCGTATTCCAAGTTATACAACAAATCGAAAACAACTTAATATATCCACATGTAGTTGGTAAAAATGTTGGTTTACCACCTATACTTACATTAATTGCTATTATTGTTGGCGGTAAATGTTTAGGCTTATTTGGAGTGCTTATATGTGTACCATTAACATCTATTATAAATACATTATTCTGGGCACTTATGGATAAGGATTTACCTAAATTTACATTACACGGTAAAAAAAAGAAACTTAAATTTCTATAGAAGAGTGAAGAAGTGTTTCACTCTTTTTTTAGTTAACCTTTAAAACTCCCTTATTTCAGTAAGAAACTTGATTATAAAGCCTTTATATGTTACAATACTACTGACAAAGGGGATGAGGCTATGAGCAATAATTATGACTTAATGAATAATGAATTAATAAAAAAAGCAAAAGCTCATTTAACTGAAAGTTTTAAAGAATTTATATACGTATATGATAATGATCCTTCTATAGAAAAAAACAAAGACTTTAGAACGTTTTTAGAACGCTTTAAAGATATGAACTGGACTGTAGATGATTATGATCAATTATTTAATACTTACCATTATGGAATAAGTATGTACAAACATAGAATTATTTCTAATGAGCAAGACTTATTTAATTATATTAAACCGTCTGATTTACGTTTATATCAAGATTTTTTAACAGATTATTTAAATAAGATTAATATTCTTAAATATCCAAA
>CADBSQ010000111.1 GCA_902797415.1 uncultured Erysipelotrichaceae bacterium
ACAGAGGGAGTCGAACCCCCAACCTACTGATTACAAGTCAGTTGCGCTGCCAGTTACGCTATGTCGGCAAAAAAATGGTGGGCGCTATAGGACTCGAACCTATGACCCCCTGCTTGTAAGGCAGGTGCTCTAACCAACTGAGCTAAGCGCCCTTAAAAGGTACGGTTTTAATATAACATTATTAGCCCGTAGTGTCAAGAAAAACTTTAAATTTAATACAAATTTAATATTTGAAATCATCTTCTTGAAGTTTTTCCTCAATCCAAATCGGTAATGCTTCCTTTAACTTAGAAAAACCATTTGGACTTTCCATAACTCTTCCTTTTTTATTTGTTATTCTATAATCAATAGACTTGATAGACAACTTAATTTGATGGTTATCATCATTAATACCAACGATTTTTGCATATATTTCTTCACCTGGGAAGGCAAAGTTTCTTACATTAGTAACAAATTTTTCACTCATCTCTGAAATATGGATTAAACCATTATAAGTTTCATCGACCTTAACAAATATACCATAATTTTCTATACTAGATACTTTAACTTTTATAACATCACCAATGTGATATTCCATAAATACGCACCTCGCGCTTGAAATTATAACATATAAAGCAAAATTGTGCAAATTTCGACACTTTTTTAAATAGACATTTTCAAAAATTTTTAGTAAAATGTTTATGAAAGATAGGTAATAATATGAAACAGATTAAAAAGGGCGAACTTAAACAACTAAATAAGACTTATAAAAATAATAATGTTAATTTAATTGCAAGAAATGCATTAAACAGGGTTTCCATTTCTGATTTAGTAAAAAATAATACTCAAAGTTCTTCAACACAGAACAATTTTTCCATAAATCTAGATACGCTTAAAGTAACAAACCAGATGCAAAGTGGTAGATGCTGGATATTCGCAGGTCTTAACATATTAAGAGAATATACTGCCAAAAAGTATAAACTTGATGATTTTGAATTATCTCAAAATTTTGTTTCTTTTTATGATAAATTAGAAAAATGTAATTATTTTTTAGAGTTGATGATTAGTTTAAAAGATAAACCTTTAGATGATAGATTACTTCTCCATTTTTTAACAAATCCAATTGATGATGGAGGACAATGGAATATGTTTGTAAATATTATAAAAAAGTATGGAATAGTACCAAAAAGTGTTTATCCAGAAACTTATCAAAGCGAAAACACTACCCAAATCAATGTATATCTAAATAGATACTTACGTAAAACAACAATGCTTATAAGAAATAGTTCTAATAAAAAAGAAATAGACAGAATAAAAGAACAAGCTGTAAAAGACATTTACTTTATATTATGTGATGCTTTTGGTGTACCACCAACCGAATTTACATTTGATTTTACAAATAAAAAGAAAAAATACCATTACGGTGTTCTAACAACACCTAAAAAATTCTTTAATGAATATATTGGTATTAACTTAAATAACTTTGTTAGCATTATTAACTCTCCAACAAAGGATAAACCATTTAACAAGGCTTATGAAGATATATACTTAAATAATGTAGCTGTAGGAAGCAAGGTAAGGTACTTAAACTTAGAAATGTCAAGAATAAAGGAACTTTCTATAAAACAGCTTCAAGATGGTCATCCGGTTTGGTTTGGTAGTGATTGCATAAAGTATGGTTATTTCGATAAAAAAGGTGGTTTATGGGACGATAAGTCCTATAATGAAGACTTACTTTTTCAGGTAGATACATTTTTAAGTAAAGATGAGATGTTAGATTATAGAGAAAGTAGTATGGATCATGCTATGGTTTTAACTGGAGTAAATCTAGTTAATGGTAAACCAACAAAATGGAAAATACAAAACAGCTGGGGAGATACTGTTGGTAATAAAGGATACTATGTTGCCACAAATTCTTGGTTTGATAGATTTGTTTATCAGGTTGTAATTGATAAAAAATATCTAACTGAAAAAGAATTAAAGGCATATGAAGAACAACCTATATACTTAGAACCATGGGATCCAATGGGGTCACTTGCTAAAAATTGTTTAAATTAAGATTATGCTTGGAATAAATAAAATAAAGGCACAAATACTAATTCTAAGTAAGAGTTTTAAAGATACTTATAAATAAATTATTAATAATTTAAAAATATTTACTATTTTACTTGAAAAAACTAAAAAAATAGTATATACTCAAATAGTCTTATGTATTAAGACAGTGCCTGCCCGCGTGGCGGAATTGGTAGACGCACAGGACTTAAAATCCTGGGAGCTTTAAAACTCGTATCGGTTCAAGTCCGATCGT